>JACZJL010000092.1 GCA_014860585.1 Bacteroidales bacterium
CCAAAATCAGAAATAATATACTTTTGCCTTTGCAGTTACTATGTTCAAAAAGAAGAAAGACGAGAACCCATGATTGAATATTTAAAAGGAAAACTGGTTGAAAAAAACCCGGCGTATGTTATTCTGGAACAAAACGGAACCGGCTACCTGATCAATATTTCATTGCAAACATTTACCTCTGTCAAAGATCTCGACGAAGTTAAACTTTACACCCATCTTGCATTTAGAATTGAGGCCACCACTCCGACTGGATTTGTATTGTATGGCTTTTTTGATAAAGCTGAACGCCAGTTGTATCGCATGCTCATTTCAGTTTCCGGAGTTGGTAACAGCACCGCCATGCTGATGTTGTCGTCGCTTGCATTTAACAAAATTATCGAAGCGATCCGCCTGGCCGAACTGGATGTTTTGAAGGGGGTTAAAGGCATTGGAAACAAAACCGCACAGCGCATCATCGTTGAGCTTCAGGATAAGATCGGGAAGGAAGTTTCAGCCCCTGAATATTTGGGAATTGCACACAATACACGAAAAGAAGAGGCGTTAATTGGTCTGACTACGCTGGGGTTTGGAAAACAGGCAGCTGAAAAAGCTTTAAATGCAATCTTGAAAAATAATTCCGACCTCAGCGTTGAAGTTTTAATTAAGGAAGCATTAAAAATTCTGTAAAGCTATTTTTGATCCGAAAATCAACATATCTACTGTTCTTTTTAGCCCTGGTTCTGATCTCGGTGGCAGGTATTAACCGACCATCAGCAAACCATGACCGGGGTTTTCCATTGCCCCTCTATCAATACTTTTCTCCGGCCGGCGACTCGGTTGAATTGATTTATCCATTCAGGGATCAGCCTGCAAACATCACAGAACCAAAGCCGCAATCCCCACTTTTTCTCAACGACCCATCAAATATCAAATCAGAGGTAGAGTACGACCCTGAGACAGGTGAATACATTATCAGACAGCGTGCTGGAAACCTGGATTACCGTATGCCTTACACCATGACTATGGGCGAGTACATGAAATGGGATCAGGAACGGGCTTTGCAACAATACTGGCTTGAACGTGCAAAAACGGCCGGCGGTGGCGCTTCAAGTACCGGCATCATCCCACAGATTTATATTGGAGGAGAGGTTTTTGAAAAGATATTCGGATCAGGAACCATTGACATCCGGCCGCAAGGATCTGCCGAACTTACTTTCGGGGTGCTGGCCAACCGGAGGGATGACCCCACCCTAAATGTAAGGCAGCAGAATGTTGTCAACTTCGACTTCCAGCAGCGTATCCAGATGAGTGTGATGGCAAAAATCGGGGATAAAATTCAATTTGAAACCAACTACAACACCGAAGCGACTTTTGAATTTGAGAACAAGCTCAACCTGAAATATGAGGGGAAAGAGGACGAAATCATCCAGTTAATTGAGGCCGGTAATGTTACGCTTCCGCTTAATGGCACTTTGATTACGGGTAGCCAGGCGCTCTTTGGGATCAAAACAAAGTTGAAGTTTGGTCGTGCCACAGTAACGGCCATTTATTCCGAGCAAAAAAGTGAAACCCAGAATATCACCGTTCAGGGTGGGGGGCAGGCCAATACTTTTTTACTCAACTCCGATGAATATGAAGAAAATAAGCACTTCCTGCTTGGGCAGTATTTCCGCGATAATTTCGATTTCGCCCTCTCTGATTTGCCTATCATCAGTTCAAACATCAACATTACAAAAATTGAAGTTTGGGTGACCAACATAGGCGCTGCCGTGAATGAAAACAGGAATATTATTGCATTCCAGGATCTTGGAGAGCGTGATCCCTATAGTCCCAGTATCACAGGTTATCCAGCGACTTTATATCCCGATATGTATCGCTCCAATAACTTGATGGAGTTGCTTCTCCCCTATGAGGCGCAATTAAGGGACATCAATACTGTAGCTTCGCTTCTGACCAGTCCACCCTTTTCTTTCGTTGCCGGAATAGATGGTGCAAAAGTTGAAAGCGCGCGCAAGTTAAGCCAAAATGAATACACTTTTAACAGTAAGCTTGGATTCATCTCTCTCAACACTACACTAAATCCTGACCAGGTGCTTGCTGTAGCTTATCAATACAATGTAATCGGAGATACTACCATTTTTCAGGTTGGGGAGTTTTCGGATCAGGGGATTGATTCTCCCAAAAACCTCGTTGTTAAATTGTTAAAGAGCAATATTCTCAGCACCAATGTTCCGGTGTGGGACCTGATGATGAAAAACGTCTATGCCATTGGCGCTTACCAGGTGCAAAGCAAAGATTTTATCCTCAATATTCTTTATTCGGGTAACGAAAACGCAGTCCCTACCAGCTACCTCACCGATGCCGGGGCCGCCAGCGGAATTCCACTGATCAGGGTTTTAAACTTCGACAATCTCGACCCGCAGTTAAATCCACCTTACGACGGGATTTTCGACTACCTCGACAACGCTGCTACCCAGGGAGGAACCATCCAGGGGTCGAACGGAAGGATTTATTTCACCGTCCTTGAACCGTTCGGCAGTTATCTCCGTGAACAAATCGGTGATGATAATATCGCCGACCAGTTTGCTTACGACTCACTTTATACCCTAACCAAGAATGGTGCACAACAATACCCCGAAAAGAACAAATTTATGCTGGAAGGATTTTATAAATCCTCCTCTGGTTCCGAAATATCGCTCAATGCTTTAAATGTTCCTCAGGGCTCGGTAAAGGTGACAGCAGGTGGTGTTCCGTTGGTCGAGAATGTAGACTATACGGTTGACTATACACTTGGCCGGGTAAGAATTATGAACGAAGGGGTACTCAACTCAGGTACACCGATCAACATCTCGATGGAAGCCCAGTCATTTTTCAATATTCAGACCAAGCGGCTGATGGGAACCCACATTGATTACCGGATCAATGAAAATTTCAACATCGGAGGTACAATCCTAAACCTTACCGAAAGACCTTTAACCCAAAAAGTCAATTATGGTAACGATCCCATATCCAATACAATTTGGGGTATGGACCTGGCATACCAGACCCAATCCCGGTTTATTACCAAAATAGTAGATAAGCTGCCATTTCTTACTGCCAAAGAGGACTCAAGGGTTACCATTGACGGTGAATTTGCCCATTTCATACCTGGTCACCCCAAAGTTATCGGTAAGACCGGAACTTCTTATATCGATGATTTTGAAGCCAGTAAATCGACCATTGACCTCAAGAATATCGCGTTCTGGCACCTTTCAAGCACCCCGCAAAAGCAGGAAAGCCCCGGTTTATTCCCCGAAGCTGCGCCAAATACAGGATTGGCCTATGGTTTTAACCGGGCAAAATTGGCCTGGTATATCATCGATCCTTTGTTTTATGACGAAACAGGGAGCCTGAGGCCTGATAATATTGACCTGAATGAACTTTCCAACCACCTGGTCAGGCAGGTGCTCGAAACGGAAGTTTTCCCCAACAAAGATCTTCCAAACGGCATCCCAACCAATATCCCGATACTTAACTTAGCCTACTACCCAACTATGCGTGGACCTTATAACTACGATCTTGGTGGCGCTGCGGGATATTCTGCCGGAGTAAATGAGGATGGTACTTTAAAAGAACCTGAAAGCAGATGGGGTGGGATAATGAGGCGTATCGAATCATCTAACTTTGAAGCTACGAATGTGGAATATATTGAGTTCTGGATGATGGATCCGTTTGTTGAAGGACAAAACAGTACGGGCTCTCTGTATTTCAACCTTGGGGATATTTCTGAAGATATCCTGCGCGACGGACGTAAAAGTTTCGAACATGGTCTTCCTCCCACCGAAGAAGTCGAAAATGTTGACACCACTATCTGGGGGCGGGTTCCATCGCTTCAGGCATTGGTCGATAATTTCAGTAATGTTGCCGGTTCGCGCGTTTACCAGGACGTTGGTCTGGATGGTCTGCGCGATGATGATGAGCGCTCCTTTTTCGGGTCTGACTTTCTGCAGAATATAGCGAATCTATATGGAACCGATTCCGAAATTTACCGCAATGCTGTCGCTGACCCATCCTCAGATAATTATCATTATTTCAGAGGGACTGATTTTGACAATGACCCGTCTTTTTCGAGCATTTTGGAAAGATATAAACAGTATAACGGCCCCGATGGCAACTCACCCACCGAAGAACAGAACCCTGAATCCTATCCTACCGCGGCCACAACAATTCCCAATGCTGAGGATATCAACCGCGATAACACATTGAGCGAAGGCGAACGTTATTTTCAGTACAAAGTGGAAATTGATCCCATGACCATGAATGTGGGTCAGAATTTTATTTCCGATGTTTACACTGCCCAGGGAATCAGGCTTCCCAATGGCCAGATTGGGGAGGTGAAATGGTACCAGTTCAAAATTCCGGTACGCGACCCCCAGAAGATCGTTGGCGGAATCCAGGATTTCCAGTCAATCCGGTTTATGAGGATGTTTATGAAGGACTTTGACAGCACTACAGTGCTTCGCTTTGCCACACTGGAGCTGGTCAGGGGCGAATGGAGAAGATACCGTTACGACCTGCTTTCGCCCGGCGAATATATTCCCAACGACATCCAGAGTGAAACTTCATTCGACATTCTTTCAATCAACATTGAAGAAAACGGAAAAAGAAGCCCGATCCCTTACGTAATCCCCCCCGGGATTGAACGCGAGGTGAACCTGGGAACCACCAATCTGCAGCAGCTCAACGAGCAATCGATGGTATTACGGACTTGTAACCTGATTGATGGCGACGCGCGTGGCGCCTATAAAACTACTGATTTTGATTTCAGGGACTACGGTTTTATCGAAATGTATGTGCATGCCGAAAAACTCATCGAAGAACAGGAGTTGAACGATGGCGATCTTACCCTCTTCGTGCGTTTTGGTTCTGACCTCACACAAAACTATTATGAATATGAAGTGCCATTGAAATTCACACCATGGTACACTTCTCTCAACGACCCTGAGCTAATCTGGCCAGATGAAAACCGGATGAGAATTGACCTGGAAAGACTTGTTCAATTCAAGTTGGACCGCAATACCCAGATGCGGCAACCGGGGTCAGGAATTTTTCAAACCATGCCCTATTTCACATTCGACGGACCAAATAAAGTGACCATCCTTGGTAGTCCAAACCTGAGCAGTATCAAGGCAATTATGATTGGTGTGCGGAATCCTAAACAAACCTCTTTCACCGGTAGTGACGACGGGCTTCCAAAATGTGCGGAGATTTGGGTGAACGAACTTCGGTTGACCGATTTCAACAACCAGGGTGGATTTGCAGCTACTGCACGCATGCGTACCGATCTTTCTGATTTTGGAAACGTATCGCTATCAGGGCTCTACAGTACGCCCGGTTTTGGAAGCATCGAAAAGAAAACCAGCGAAAGAGCAAAAGAATTCACCAAAAACTGGGATTTTTCCACCAACCTCGAGTTGGGCAAATTTTTTCCCGAGAAATTTGGAATTCGGATCCCTATGCACTTCGATTATTCCGAATCAAGGTTTGTCCCAAAATACAATTTGCTCGAGCCTGATATTTTACTCAACGACGATCTGGAAACTTATGATGACCCTAATGATCGTGACTCTATCACCAAATTGAATGAAGATTATGTGATGCGCAAGAACATCAACTTCATTAATATGCGCAAAACGAAGACAGGTGCATCCACAAAATCCAATTTCTACGATATCGAAAACTGGGGTTTTAGTTATTCCTACTCCGAAATTTTTGCCCGAAATGTTGACCTCGAGTATGATGAACAGAAGAAGTACTTTGGTGGAATTGGCTATAATTTCAACAATAATCCCAAAAACTATAAACCTTTTTCTTCAATCAAACTCTTTAACCCAAAGGCCTTTGCGCTGATCAAGGACTTCAATTTTTACCTGGTGCCAAAACTACTTTCATTCCGGACAGATATGAACCGTGAATACAGCCAGCGCCTTTTGCGAAATAAAAGCCAATATGAAGTGATCATCGAACCCACCTACCTGAAAAAGTGGGACTGGTTGCGCAATTTTGCCGTGAATTGGGATTTTGCCACTTCACTGCGCATGGATTACCGGGCTGATGTAATGTCATATATTGATGAATTGCCGGGCAGCATCGAAAAAGATGACCCTGATTATGAAATCAAACGGGAACAAGTAAAAAGGGAGCTCAGAGAACTGGGTAGTAAAACCAACTATTTCCATACCTTAGGGTTGAATTACACGATACCAATTTCGAAATTCCCATTACTGGACTGGGTAAATGCCACCGCACGCTACCAGACCAATTACCGTTGGCAAGCGTCACCGCGATCCCTGCAGGTTCGTTTGGGTAATCAAATCGAAAACTCAAATACGATTCAACTCAATGGTAACCTGTCTCTTGATCGCTTATATGATAAAGTGCCATTCCTTAAGGCGGCAAATACCCCTAAAAGACCTGCCTCCCCCGGAGGGATGCAACGCCCGGGAACACCACAGACCGACAAGAAAGCCGAGCAGGACACTGTCCCCAAAGCCCGACCCGAATACTTCAAAATTGCCGGCAATACCTTACTCAAGTTGATTACCAGTTTCAAAAGAGCCTCACTGGCTTATTCACAGGGGAATGGGATATTTTTACCAGGATTTATTCCCGAAGCAGGCCTTGTGGGGAACAATTGGGATCTGAATGCGCCGGGTGCTGCGTTTGTCTTTGGCAGTCAGCGCGATATCCGGGGTGATGCCGTCAGAAACGGATGGATCACAACCGACACGCTGCTCAATACAGCTTACGTTACCAAATATAACGAGCAAATAAATTTCAGGGGAACCATCGAACCCTTCACTGATTTCAAGATTGAGATCAGCGCTGACCGAACATACAGCCTGGTCCATCAGGAGTATTTCAAAGCTGACCCCACAGGTAGTTTTAACTCGTTCTCCCCAACCGACCAGGGAAGTTTCAGTATGTCCTTCTTCACCTGGAATACGGCCTGGGTAAAAGATAATGAGAAAGATGAGAATGCCAACTTTGAGCAACTCAAGATAAACCGGAAAGATATCGCCTTCAGGCTGGCCATGGAAAATCCAAACTGGAACGGCAATGTGGTAGATTCTACGGGTTTCCCCGAAGGATACGGCCCAACGCAACAAGATGTGATTCTTTACAGTTTTATGTCGGCTTACACAGATAAAAGTCCGGACTCTTATAAGCTGGAGGCTATGCCGAAAATTCCCCAACTCAACTGGAGAGTTACATACAATGGCCTCGCCCGGATAGAACCTTTCAAAAAATACCTTCGAAGTTTAACGATCACTCATGGCTACCGAACCACTTACAGCATCGGTTCGTTCCAGAACAACCTGCTGTATAAAAGTAGTGAAGGCGCCCCCTCGGCCGTTGACATAAACAACAACTTTATCGCTGAATTGCAGATTGCGCAGGTGAGTATTGTTGAACAGTTTAATCCGCTGATCACTTTCGACCTGACCTGGCTCAACAGTCTGATGACAAAGTTTGAGATGAAGAAAGCCAGAAACCTTTCGCTGAGTTTTGTAAATAATCAGCTTACGGAAGTGAGAACCGATGAATATGTGGTTGGTCTGGGATATCGATTCAAAGATGTACAGTTTGCCATCAGATCAACCACCGGTGGTGGAACCGGACAGCGGCAAAATGTGAAAAGCGACCTCAACATCAGGGCGGATTTCTCCATCCGGTCAAATAAGACGATCCTCCGCAGGATCGACGAAGACATTAACCAGGTTTCGAGCGGGCAAAAAGTACTTTCAATTAACACATCGGCAGATTACACGGTCAATACAAGGCTAAGCCTGAGGCTCTTCTTCGATAAAGTGATCAACAACCCGTATGTTTCTTCACAGTATCGAAATTCCACAACCAATGGTGGTATCACCATGCGCTTCACCCTTGCACAATAAATAGCCACAATCGCTCCCCACCGCGCCCCTTCCGCTAAAGGGGCGAGCGTGCGCACAATCCAATTCAAAGCAGCGAGCCAACCAGCCTACCGCACCCCCATCCCCTAAAGGGGCGAGCTGGCGCACAATTCCACCGCACCCCCTGCCCTTAAAGGGGCGAACCCGCGCACAATCCAACCATCAAATTCAAAGCAGCGAGCTAACCAGCAATCCAACATCTCGTCCGAAGTGAGAATACTCCCCCTTTAGGGGGCCGGGGGGAAGCAGCGGGTTTGTCAGCAATCCAATTTGATCAAAGAATACCATCAGCAGTTAAAAAATCCCTGATGTTCATTTGCATGATGCCTTCGAAGTTGGAAGCGGGCAGTTGATCCATACTGATGATGTATTTTGGATAGTTGTCCTTTATTTTAAGAAGATTGCCGGTTTCGCGAAGGGTAGTTTTTTCGTCGGTCATCAGGTAGGTAACCTGGAAATATTTTTTTTCATCGTGCTTTTCAGCCACGAAGTCAATCTCAAAATCATCGAGGCTGCCCACCGATACTTTGTAGCCTTTTGCAATCAAATGCATAAAGACAATGTTTTCGAGGATTTGCGATATATCTGACTGCCTGAATCCGATGACAGAATTTCGAAGGCCAATATTCTCAAAATAATATTTTTCGCCGGTTTCAAATATTTTCCTGCCCCTGATATCTGCCCTGCCAACCTGAAAGATCATATAACTTTTCGTCAGGAAATTGAGGTAATTGAGCACCACCTGAACGGAAATGTTGACCCGTTGCGATTTCAGATACTCACTGATTCGCTTTGCCGAGAAGAGTTGCCCTGTATTGTCGGCCAGAAATTTTACCAATTGCTCGAGGAAATGTATGTTTCTAACTTTATAGCGGTTTACGACGTCTTTGTAAAGGATCGTGGCATAAATGTTTCGCAGGTAGTCGAAAATAATATCATCTTCAAGGCTGAGGTGGATCAGGTAGGGTAAACCTCCAAAACGGAGGTACTTCAGAAAAGCTTCGCCCGACTCGTTCAATTGATGAAAAGAGAGGAATTCGGGATAGGTTAAGCTGTAAACTTCAATTTCGAGCGACCTGCCGCTGAGATATCCGGCAATGTCGCCCGACAACAGTTCGGCATTGCTGCCTGTACAGTAAATATCAATCCCGCCGCGGGCAAGCAGGCTGCGCAGGGCTTTTTCGAAGTGCTCAATATCCTGAATTTCATCAATAAAGAGGCAATCCCGGTTTCCGGTGATTTTTGTTTCCACGTATTCAATGAGGTCGGTATTGTCGTGGATAAAACAGAACTCTGCCAGCTCCATGTTGATGTAAATGATGTTGGCTTGTGGAAATTGTTCAAGGATCAGATCGCCGGTTTGAAAAAGCATATAGCTCTTGCCCACCCTGCGTTGGCCTGTAAAAATTTTGATAATGTCTTTGCCTATAAATGGCGACACCCTTTCGATAAGATGCTGCCTTTTGATGTAAGGCTTTTTGTATTCGCTGAAGGTCTTGATGTGATCTGTATTCATAAATGAAGTTTTGCACAAAAATACAAATAGTTTCAATTATGATTGAAGCCATTGGGAATAGTTAAACCCCGCACCAACCCTGACAGGGTTCCAAACCCTGTCAGGCATACGCGTCAACTTAATTAGGTTATCTATTTGGATATTAGTGATTTGCTTTTGTTTAAACGTTTTAAGACGTAGGTGTCTCTGTCTTCAATAAACCATTCCATTTCTTCACCTTTTTCAATTTGACCGGCCTCAGCT
>JACZJL010000093.1 GCA_014860585.1 Bacteroidales bacterium
ATCCCAACATGCAGATCGACTTTAACGCCATCGCCAAAGGGTATTCCATAGATGTCATCGGAGGATTCCTTGAATCATTTGGAATCAGGAATTACCTTGTGGATATCGGCGGCGAGGTGTTGGCCAGGGGGTCGAAACCAGATGGAGAAAAGTGGGTGATCGGGATCGAAAAACCCACAGATGAAGCCACAGCAGAACGAACGCTGAAAGCAACCATCAAAGTTGATGACATTGCTGTGGCTACTTCGGGTAATTACCGTAAATTTTACGTGGAGGATGGAATTAAGTATGCCCACACCATCGACCCTGCCACCGGTTATCCTGTAATCCATTCTTTACTTTCGGCTACGGTATTTTCCGACAGTACGGCCAGGGCCGATGCTTACGCCACTGCTTTTATGGTGATGGGATTGGAAAAAACCAAATCATTTCTCGAACAAAACAGCCACATCGACGCTTACCTGATTTTTTCGGATGAGACGGGGAAAATTCAAACTTTTGGTACAGATGGAGTGAAAAAAATGCTCAATGAGCTTTAATACCGATTGGAATACTGTAATAGTCCAATCTTCGCTGCACTTGATTGTCCAAAACAGTATTATCCTTCGGTATTAACCGCACTAAACTTCAAATAGTTTTGTACTATTTTGAAGTTAACTTTGGTAAAATCTCCTCGAATTCAACTTCATCGTGTCTGTGCTTGTTCTCGCAGCGCTCCTCTTCCGGTTTTCCGCAGGTGCAGGCTACCCGTTGTCCGGATGACGGATCAACACTTCCGCAGGATTTCTGAAACTCACCGCCTTTTTTGAAAAACATTTTTACAGCAATGCCGGCAACTGCCAGACCGATAAGAACAACTGTGATAACTAATAATTGAAGCATTTTTTTATGTGAAGTTTGTGAAAGGAACAAATGAAAATGGGGTTTGTTTATGGTAAAATATCAGAATTACTTCTATTTTAATCTCAATTCTTTTCGCCTGAACTCTGAACAAATCACTGCCGCAGCCACTGAAGCATTCAGCGATTCGGCGCCGTTAGCCATTGCAGGGATCATCAAAGGGTGATCAACCAATGACCTTACTTCCTGCGAAATGCCATGCGATTCATTGCCAATGATGATTACCGCTTTTCCCGGCAACGCTTTGGCATAAATGTTTTCACCATCCAGCAATGCTCCATATTTTGGTATGGTTTGGGCAAACGTTGAAAGTACTTTGGAAATATCTTCGTACACTACCTTTACTCTGAAGAGTGAACCCATGGTGGCCTGAACTACCTTGGGATTGTATAGCTCAACGGTGTCCTGCGAGCAGACCATGGTTTTTATTCCAAACCAGTCGGCAATCCGGAGAATGGTTCCCAGGTTCCCCGGGTCCGAAATCCGGTCGAGCATCAGAACCAGGTCATCGAAATCAGTCTTTTTTATAGTGTATTCAGCCATTTTTACAACAGCCAGCGCTTCATTGGGCGTCTTCAGGGTGCTGATCCGCCCCAGTTCAGATGGTGAAACAATGCTGAGATGTGGCGAACGGGCAAATTGCTTGCCCGGCATTTCCTTTAACCATGATTCGTAACCATAAATGCCATGAACCTGAAAATCAGATTTGAGCAACTCATTCACCATTTTTACCCCTTCCACCAAAAATAAACCTTTCTCATTCCGGTATTTTTGAAGATGAAGCGATCGGATTTCCTTAATTTGCGATGCTGAAAGCATGTAAATATTTTTTTAATCAATGGCAAAAGTAACCCAAGTTTACAGAATGAAAATTATCAGTTTCGGAATTATTATCCATATTGCTGAACACTTTAAAGCGAGTGGTGTTTTTTTACCAAATTTAGATTTATTCATTCAAAAAATTAAAGCATGGCAAAAATTACATTGCAGGGTAATCCTTGCAGTACTGTGGGTAATCTACCTGCACTTGGGACAAAATCACCGGCATTCAGCCTGGTAAAATCTGACCTCAGTTCACTTAGTCTTGAAGATTTGAAGGGGAAGAAAGTTGTTCTCAACATATTCCCAAGTCTTGAAACTGGCGTTTGCGCCGCTTCGATTCGCAGATTCAACGCTGAAGCAGCAAAATTGAAAAATACAGTAGTTGTTTGCGTTTCTAAAGATCTGCCATTTGCTCACAAACGTTTTTGTACCACCGAGGGCATCGAAAACGTGGTTACAGCCTCCAATTTCAGAGATGGTAGCTTTGGTAACGATTATGGCGTGACTATCCTTGATGGCCCGTTTGAAGGACTGAATGCAAGATCGGTCGTTGTTTTAGATGAAGAAGGCATAGTGAAATACACCGAACAAGTTCCTGAAATAGCCCAGGAGCCAGATTACGAAGCTGCATTGAAGGCAGTTTAAGAAAGTATTCAGTCGGCAGTTCCCAGTCGGCAGTAAAAAAAATGCCACCCGGTTTTTCCTGGTGGCATTTTTAATTTTTGATGGACAGAGGGACTATTCGGCAAGTACCTCAAAATTTACGATTGCTTTGATCTCTCTGAAGAGGTGAACTTTAGCAGTGTAGGTACCGGTCTCTTTAATGTTGTCGCCGTCAACGTCAATCTTTTTGCGGTCAATGTCATAGCCTTTTTCTTTGAGGGCTTCGGCAATCTGAATCGAGTTGACCGATCCGAAGATCTTTCCTGATGTTCCGGCTTTTGCTCCAATTTTCAACTCGAGTTTTTCGAGCAGCTTCTGTGTGGTTTCGGCATCTTTACGCAGCTTTTGTTCTTTGAACGATTTCTGACGCTGCACTTCGGCCAGTACTTTGCGGTTGGTTTCGGTGGCCAGAATTGCTAAACCCTGAGGAATAAGGTAATTCCTGGCGTAACCGTTTTTCACTTTTACGATCTCGTTTTGGTAGCCGAGATTATCTACATCTTGTTTCAAAATTACTTCCATGATTTTACCCTCCTATTTAAGTAAGTCAGCAACATAAGGCATTAAAGCAAGGTGGCGGGCACGTTTGATGGCCTGCGACACTTTTTTCTGGTACTTGGTGGATGTACCGGTAAGGCGGCGTGGCAAAATTTTGCCCTGCTCGTTAACAAATTTCAGCAGAAAGTCTGCGTCTTTGTAGTCAATGTATTTGATCCCTGATTTTTTGAAGCGGCAGTATTTTTTCTTTTTTACATCTACTGCAATCGGGGTTAAAAATTTAATATCTGAATTCGGTTGTGCCATGTGATTTAATGTTTAAAGGTTACTGATTTAGTTTGCTTCTTCCTTAACGGCTTCTTTTGATTTTGCCCGCTTCTTGTCGTTGTAGACAACAGCGTGTTTGTCAAGTCTAACGGTAAGGAAACGGATCACACGTTCATCGCGTTTGAGCGCCAGTTCTACTTCGGCGATCAACTCGCCGCCGGCTCTGTACTCGATAAGGTGATAAAATCCGGTGGACTTTTTCTGGATCGGGTAGGCCAGCTTGCGCATACCCCAGTGTTCCTCATGAACAACCTCAGCACCCTTGGATCTCAACATGTCCTGGTACTTCTTTACCGCTTCCTTCATCTGTTCTTCAGACAAAACGGGAGTTAAAATGAAAACGGTTTCATACTGGTTTAACATCTTGTTTTTGTTTAAGTTAGTAAAATGATCATTAAATTTTAAAAGTGGGCGCAAAATTAGTATTCTTTTTCTTATCTACCATATTGATGGTGTTTTTTTTACAAAAAATCATCCCCATTCCTTTTCCGCTTCACCCTGATATTTAATCCGGATGCTGGAATAACTGGTTAAAGCTGCGTTAATTAGATTGCAGGTATTGAGGATTTTGGCTGAAAAAATGGTGTTGAGATCATGTGAAGCGATGGGCAAAATATTCACCTGGCTTGCAAATCGGTGTGAGATTGAATTTGCCATTTAACGAAAAATATGACTTTGCCAAATCAATTTCTCTTACTCTTTCCTCACCACCTCCATCGTGTAGTTGGCTGCCATTGCTGACAGCGCTCCAATGGCTGCCAGCACGGGTAAAGTATTGTGCCAATTACTCCGATTGCAACCGGAATTTCAAGGTAGGTCTTGCTTTCCTCGCTTTTGATGATGATACGATTTACATTGCCCTCGTGAATGATTTCTTTGATTATTTTTCAGCAGGTCTTCGCCCTTTACGCTGAGTGTGGTGTTTTTGCTCATGTCAATTTTCTGTTTAATTCAATTCGCCATTTTCCATTAAATACAATTCAATTGCTTCCTTGACTCTATCCTGTAGTTTGTCAAAAGATTTTGCCTGAGTATGGCAACCAGGCAGTTCTGAAACACTTGCAACCAGGTAACCCTCCGAATCCTTTTCAATTATCACTTTGAACTCTCTTTTCATGGGTAATGTGAATTAATAATTCCATCGACAAATTATGCAATATTGATTAGATCAGCCAATTCGAATATCGAAAATCAATACTTCTCAGCCTTTTGCTCAAAGGACTATCTATCATTATCTCCTGAAGAACACCTTTTTTAAATTCTCAAACGTAATTTTCAATTAAATTTGCCGGATAAGAATCGAACATTAAAAGCAAATCTAATCATCAATTTTAATTTTTATGAACAAGATTACTTTACCTCTAATTGCATTTTTTATGGCATTTCAAACCATTTCGGCACAGCCTGCAGGCGAAATTCAACTTCCTCAGCCAAAAAAATCGGGGGGTATGCCTCTCTTTGAAGCATTAAACAACAGACATTCGTCAAGAGAATTTTCGGAAAAAGAACTTGACTTACAAACCCTTTCCACCCTTTTATGGTCGGCGCATGGATTTAACCGCATGGAAGATAAAAAGCGCACCACGCCAACATCGCGCAACAAGCAGGAAATGGAAGTTTATGTGGCCATGAAAAGCGGGCTATATCTCTATAATGCCTGGGAAAACAAGTTAGTGCTTAAAGTGGCTGAGGATATCCGCGCTGCAACCGGGTTGCAGGATTATGTGGCTTCTGCACCGGTCAACCTGATCTTCGTTGCCAACATGGAAAAGGTGGAAGACCCTGCATCAGAGCGGCAATTGATGGCGTCGCACATCAATACCGGATACATTGCCCAAAATGTTTACCTCTTTTGCGCTTCCGAAGGGCTGGTCACTGTTTCGCGCGCCTGGTTCGATTATGATACGCTGTCCGGCGCCATGAAAATCAATCCGCTGCAGAAAATTATTCTTTGCCAGACTGTCGGGTATGCCGCAGAATAAATTGTTGATTTCAACCATTTAACTGAATGTTTGCCTGACCTGAAAATGAAAGGATTACATATAACCACAATAGGCACAGTAGGTCACATTAGTATCCTTTGGTTGTGAAATCAATTTTTCAGATATTCTAATGTGTCCTAATGTGTCTAATGTGGTGATAAACAAACAGAAAAAGAAGGAAGCATTATTGATATTAACGTTTAAGATAAAAAGGCTACAGGAAAACCATATCCTCCTTTGAAGTGGTCTTTTCGCAATAGTGGCAGCTCAGTTTTAAGCCGCCTTCCTCTTCAATCACATCAAATTTTGTTACGACGCTTTCGTGGTTAGTGATGCAATTGGGATTGAAACACTTGACGATTTTTTCGACATATTTCGGAATTTCCACCTGCGTTTTGGTAACCACTTTGTAATCTTTGATGACGATAAGTGTAGCTGTAGGGGCAACAAGAGCTATCTTGTTGATTTCTTCACTTTTGAAGAAAATATTGCTCACTTTGATGATCCCTTTTTTGCCATATTTTTTACTGTCGAGGTTGGTACCAAACAGGATTTGCTCTTCCATCCGGTCAAGCCCCAAAATTCTGATCACCCGGAATAAACTTTTGGCAGGAATATGATCTATCACTGTGCCGTTTTCGATGGCTGATACTTTCAGCTCTTTTCTTTGGTCTGTATTTTCCATGATTTTTTACCCTTTTTAGTTTTAAAACAAATCACTCTTTTACCCCCAGAATTGTTGCTAACAGCGCCTGGCGAACATATACCCCGTTGAGCGCCTGCTGAAAATAATAGGCTTTGGGGTTGCTGTCCACGTCCTCGGCAATTTCGTTCACACGTGGCAGGGGATGTAAAATCCGCATATTTTCGCGTGCATTGGCAAGCATGGAGTTATCGAGGTTGTAAGCATTTTTCACTTTTTCATATTCGATAGGATCGCTGAATCGCTCGCGCTGAATGCGGGTCATATAAATGATATCAGCCTGGGGGATCACTTCCATCAGGTCGGTGTATTGATGATAAACCAATTTTTTTTCTTTGATGTGTCTTTTGACGTAGCTTGGCAATTTCAGCTCAATCGGCGAAACCAGGTGAAAGGTAGTGTTGAACTGGGTGAGCGCCATGGTGAGCGAGTGGACGGTACGCCCGTATTTCAGGTCGCCGATGAAGGCGATGTTCAGGTTGTCGAGTGTTCCCTGGGTTTTTTTGATCGAGTACATGTCGAGCAGGGTCTGGGTTGGATGCTGATTTGCGCCGTCGCCTGCATTGATAACCGGAACCGGGGACACTTCAGCTGCCCAGCGGGCGCTCCCTTCACGCGGATGACGCATCACAATGATGTCCGAATAACTGCTCACCGTAAGGATGGTGTCCTTGAGCGTTTCGCCTTTGGAAACGCTGGTTGATGCAGCAGAGGAAAACCCGATAACTTTGGCGCCAAGACGCGAAGCTGCACTTTCGAAACTTAGGCGTGTCCGGGTGGAAGGCTCGAAGAAAAGGGTGGCAACGACATAATCCTCAAGGATTTTTTGGGTGGGATTTTCCTCAAATTCGGCAGCAAGCTCGAGAATGCGAAGTTGCTCTTCTTTTGAAAAATCATTGATCGAGATCAGGTTTCTGTTTTTCATCGCAATGGATTTTTATGTTAGACTTTGGATTTTTTCGGGCAAAAAAAAGAAGTATCCCACAGGAGATACTTCTGAATCTTTATTGGTTACAAACTCTATCTTGAAAAAGATCATTTGTTTTTTTAGGCAGCAAAATTAACTGAAAAGGTGGCTTTGGCAACATTGATTTTTAAGTTTTTATTAACAACTAATCCAAACCTTTGAATGCGCCTGCTTTTTGTGATCAACGCTGATATCATTTGCAATGCTCAGTTTTTCCCTATTTTTGCCGGATGATCATAATAGACAACACCACGATTTCGGACGACCTGGAGAGCATTCAGTTTGTCTGCAATGTGAAAAAATGCAAAGGCGCCTGCTGCGTGGCCGGAGATGCCGGCGCGCCGCTGCTCGAGGAGGAGATCGGGCAACTGGAGGACGGATTGGAAGAAATCAGGAAATATATGACCGAAGCCGGAATCAGGGTAGTTGACGCGAATGGCGTGATTGATTATGATGTGGCCGGTGAATTTGTAACTCCGTTGATTAATGGTCGTGAATGTGCCTTTGCCAATTTCACCGACGGCGTTGCCTGGTGTGCCATCGAAAAGGCTTTCGAAGAGGGAAAGATCAAATTCAGGAAACCGGTTTCTTGTCATCTTTATCCTGTAAGGATCACAAAATACGCTGCTTATGATGCAGTGAACTATCATGCCTGGGAGATTTGCCGTCCGGCGCTGGTGCATGGAAAGCGGTTGGGCGTGCCACTCTATGTCTTCCTTAAAGATTCACTGATCCGCCGTTATGGGAAAACCTGGTACAGCAAGTTGGAGAAAGAGGTTGCACAGATTAAAAAGAACCGAAAATAATCCTAACCTGGATAAACCAGAAACTACTCCGTAGGAGTCCTGTGGACAACATGCAATAAAAAAATCTCTCCATAGCAGTCCTATGGACAAATAAAACTCTCCATAGGAGTCCTTTGGACAATGCACAAAGGTTCAAAAATCCAAACAGTGAAGCAAGGAATGTGGAGCAGTTTGGGTTATTGAATTTTTTAATTTCGTATTTGTTTGTCTTTTGTCTTTTGACATTTTCCTATGGATGCCTTCGGCAGAATATTATGCCAAAAACAGACACAAAGTAGAAAAGTAATTACTTACATGCCCGGTTGATTGCCTCAAGCCGTTGCAGTAGCGGAGGATGCGAATAACTCACGAACACCACGGCAGGATGTGGTCGCAGGTTACTCAGGTTTTTTACAGACAACTTTTTCAGTGCCTCCATCATGCTGTTTTTATCAAAATTCATTGCCGCAAAACGGTCCGCAGCATATTCGTTTTTCCTCGAAATCAGATTCATGATGATTCCAAGCACCATTGAAATTGGGCTGTAAAGGATTCCAAAAGCGAGAACCCCCATGTGAAAACTTCCATTTTCTGCTCCAAGTGCCTGAGAAAGGAGGGGGTTACCAATGAATTGTTGAAGAATGTAGAGTAAAATTCCAGTCTGAGCCATCCCGAGCAGCATTCCGGTAAGGGTATGTTTTTTTTTGTAATGACCGATTTCATGGGCAAGCACAGCCACCAACTCGTTTACCGTGTGATTTTCGATCAGCGTGTCGTAAAGAACAATTCTTTTTTTCGGACCAATACCGGTAAAATAAGCATTGGCTTTGGCCGAACGTTTTGAGCCGTCAATTACATAAATGTCTTTCAACTTAAATCCCACTTTTTTCGAAAAAGCCTCAATGGCCATCCGCAGGTCACCCTCTTCCAATGGTTTTTGTTTATTGAAAAGCGGCACAATGAGGTTGGAGTAAAACATTGTCATAAAAATACCGAAAAGTGCGATCGCTCCCCATGCAATCAGCCAGAACCACTGTCCGGTAGATTGATAAATCCAGATAATCAGCGCCAGCAGTCCACCCCCGATAATTCCTCCAATTAACCAGCCCTTTAATTTATCGAGGATAAAGGTTTTGGTTGTCGTTTTATTAAAGCCGAATTTTTCCTCAATGACAAAGGTGTCATACACCGAAAAGGGTGTAGAAAGGATATCTGACGTCAGGCCGAGGATTCCGAAAAACAGCAATGCCTGCCAGATTTCATGACTGCTCCAGCCAGTTACGAGTTGGTTAATCCAGGCAAAACCACCGAGCAGGAGCATGAGCATCATGGCTGCAAAAGAAACTGTAGCTGTTAACCTGCCAAAGTTATGATTTGCTTTGAGGTATTGCTGCGACCGGCTATATTCTGCTTCATCGTAAATGCCCTTCAACTCCTTGGGCAGTAGCTCACTAAAGCGTGTAGCGTTGAGATACGCTAGAAATTGCTCCACAGCAAAATCAAGAACTACAAAAGTGAAGATCAGTAAGAAAATTGTTTCAACCATAAGGAAGCTACACTTGATATTGGGCGGCAAAAATACTTTTTAATTGGCTAAAGGACTTAAGGGCAACATTGGGATATTCAATTTGAAGATGAAACATATTTTTACCTTTGCTGCTCTTTAGTAAAGATAGTGCTCATCAATAACCATCAGATTGAAGACTGAGAAAAAGATATACTTCGCTTCCGACTTCCATTTCGGTATTCCCGACCGGCAAACGAGCTTACAGCGTGAAGAGAAATTTATCCGGTGGCTTGACCTTGTGAAAAATGATGCAGGGGAGGTTTTCCTGATGGGCGATCTGTTTGATTTCTGGTTCGAATACAAAACAGTAGTGCCCAAGGGTTATGTCAGATTACTTGGAAAACTTGCTGAGATCACCGATTCAGGCATTCCAGTGCATCTTTTCAGGGGAAATCACGACATGTGGGCATTCGATTATCTGGAGGAAGAAATTGGGTTGAAACTTTACCGTAAACCTGTGGTCAGGGAATTTGGCGGGAAGCAGTTTTTTCTGGCTCACGGCGATGGTTTAGGTCCTGGTGACAGAGGATACAAATTCATCAAATACGTTTTTGAGCGGAAAATCAACCGGTTTTTGTTTCGCTGGTTACACCCGGACATTGGCACGTGGCTGGGTCTTTACTGGTCGCGGCGCAGCCGCTATTCAAACCTGATCAAAGAAACCAGAGAGGCTGATGAAGAAATCAGGCCGGATTTTCAGGAAGCCAGGCTGGCAAAATTTTCCAGACAGACGCTTGATCAGGGACAACCCATTGATTATTTCATATTCGGCCACTGGCACATTCCCAATATTGAACCCCTTTCCGGTGGTAGCCAATACGTCCACCTGGGCGACTGGATCACCCATTTTACTTATGGGGTATTTGACGGAGAAAAATTTGAGTTGAAAAAGTTTGAAGATAAGCTTCAAAATCAGTAGCTTTCGCAAATTCTAAAGAGCCTTTCCATCAATTTTTTATCTCTTGTAAACGGACACGCCATTTCACGACGACGCTCAAAATATTTACCTGTAACCCCATCCAACTCTTTTACAATAGCAGCCCAAACAGGAGTGTCAGCGCCCTGGTCGGGTGTTTCGCTGCCACCATACCCGAGGTTGTTGCTCAATTTTGAGTTTACATCGCCGGGATGAACTGCATTCACAGTAATGTCAGATGACTTCAGTTTTTCAGCAAAAACCGCAGTAAGCATCCGGTCAGCCTGCTTGCTCTGGCGGTAAACCAGGTCGTTGTTGTATCGACGCTGTTTACACTCCAGGTCGTTAATGTCCAGATCTCCGGCCCAGTAACTGGCTACATTTACTACACGAGATGGCGCTACCTGTTTGAGATAGGGGGTGAAATAATTGATCATCCAGAAATAGCCCAGCACATTGGTGGCGAACTGCATTTCAATTCCTTCCGGGGTTTCTTCCCTGTGGCGTGGTGTCGCAGCCGCATTGTTGATGAGAATATGTAGAGGGCGGTTCCAGTTACCTGATATTCTCTCAATTTCTGATTTCCGTGAAAGATCGGCCAAAAGCCAGTCAACATTGCTGTTCCCGGTTGCCCTGGTTATTTCTTCCATCGTATGCAGGGCTTTTACCTCATCTTTTGCAACGATGGTCACATTGTATTTACTCTCAGCCAATTGTCTTGCAATGGCTTTGCCGATTGCTCCGGTAGCGCCGGTCACCATTGCGTTTTTTAATGCATTATTCATTCTTGAAAAGTGTTGAAAAAATCCTGGAATCTGAACGCAGGGATATCCCTCAGAATTGTAATAAAAAAGGCCGAAATCCTGAAACTGAACCAGAATTTCGGCCTGAATTGAATGATAGACGATTAGTTGATAATCAGTTTTTCAACTGATGTGCCTTCGTTGGTTTTCACCTTAATAAAGTACAATCCGGATGGGATTTTAGCAACATCAATCACAGTGCTGAAATCTTTCAACTGTTCGTGGTAAACCACCAGGCCAGCCTGATTCAGAATCTGAATTTCCTGCAAACCAGCGCCGGTGATGGTAAAGGCGCCCGAAGCCGGATTTGGATAAAGATCGAACCTGCTTTGATCATTCGTTGAAATTCCTGTCAGTTGATCAACCGGTAAAGGTTGCAGGTAGAAAGTATAGCCTTTGTTAACGTTTTCGATGACCAGCAGGTTTTCGGCGGTAAAAGGTTCGTAGCCATCTGCAGTGCAGGTGACATCATATGTGCCTGCAGGCAATAGTAAAGAATAGTAGGCGCCGAAAGGAGTCATGATTGTCAGCGCGCCATTATCAGCATTTGAGGCGGTGACGGTTGCAGCATCGATGGTGTAATTGGTGACTGCATCCCTCACAAAGCCATGGATTTTTCCAACGCCACCCTCGATGAGTACCTGCACCGGACCGGCTTTTTCTGATTCGCCACTGTTGTAAACTGCCGAAACGCCGTATATATGTGTCCCGGGCAATACACTTACATCAAGATACGTGGTTTGAGTTACAGGAGCTGGTGTGATCAATACTTCATCGCGATAAACTTTGTAACCCAGCAATTCTTTGGAGGCTGGCGCATCCCATGTAAGGGTTACGTCATTTACAGCGACAGTTGCCTGCAAATTGGACGGCGGGTCAAGTACCGGCGCCGAACCATCAACCATCACATCGTCGAGATGCCAGGCATGGGCGTCATCACCTTCATAGCGGAAAGCGATATAGACAGCGTTTCCGGCATAGTTGCTGAGGTCAATTTCGGTTTGCTCCCATTCAGAAGTCACCGCTGTGGCGGCCCATACTTCTATAAAATCTCCATCTGCCGGATTCCCGCTACCCGTCGAAACCAACACACTGTTCTTGAAATAATAGGTTGGCCATAAATTGTATGACCAGAATGAAAGTTGAACGGAATAAAATTCGGGTAGATTGATTGCCGGTGTTACCATCCAGCCATCTTCCATATAACCGGACAGGCCAAAATCATGAAATGCTGAAGTTGTTCCACCCGGTGTGTGATTCTGAGCGGTTGATGGTCCCCACTCTTCACCGCCACCATCAACATTGTAAGCTTCCCATCCTTCCGGTGGCAAAGATTCGAAGTTTTCTGAGAATGGAAGTTCAACAGCTCCTCCGCCAAAAGTTATTTTTTCGACAAATTGAAACGATCCGGCGTAAACCACCTGACTTGTACCAGAGGTGACATCAGCAATATGAATTCCTGCTCCGTTTGTCCACATAATGTTGCCGTTACCCAGTTCCCAACAACCTCTCGGGCCAGTGCCTGAAGTCCCTCCGATAACCTGCAGATAAGCGCCCTGAGCATTATAACGATGGACGCCGTTAGCATACCCACCTGTAGCGTTTGAAAATGCTGAAGCCAAAAAATCACCATTTTGTGTTTCACTAATCTGCTGTATAAAATTCAATTCGCCCGGCAGATTAAATGGAGCGATCAACGTTCCGCTTTGATCAAAAATGGCAATTTGACTTAGAAAGCCTGTGACTGATGAAAAGCTGATCAGGATGTTGTCATTAGTAAATGGCCAAAAAGCCCAGGGGCTTCCACCCACCGGGAAATTTCCCAGTATTTGCCCATCCAAACCTATCCTGACAATAGCATATCCCGGAGCTCCGTTTTGCGTACCCGCATTGGCAAGCCAAACTTCATTACCAAGTTGCCTTAAACCACGAAGATTATCCAGCCCGCCACCGGCCCCTCCGCCGATAGTAGAGATGTAGGTGCCTTCGAGATCAAACCGGTAAACACAATCTTTGGTTTGATCGGATACCCATAATTCATCTTCAACCCGAACTACCTGCTTCACCGTTCCAACATCAAGTGGCGTCAGGTCAAGAAAAAGGTCATCAGCCAATGTCCCGTCTTCAAAATTAAACAGGACAATTCTTTTTACATCTCCGGCCGAGCCGATAACGGCCAGAAAATCACCCTCTGGCTGAGCATAGGTCATGCTGTTTAAAAGAACAGCAAGAAGCATAATAAAAATGCTTCGAATGGTAATTGATCTCTTCATAACTGCAAATTTTTGATGGTTAATTATTAAAAGTTGAAATAACAATTTTGCTTTGAAAGTTCAAAGGTAAAAAAGTCTTTTCAAAAATTGCAGGAAAAGAACAGATTTTTTTGAAGTTTTTAAATTAAAAACGCAATAATCACACTATAATTATCTAAAATACAGATAGATAATCACTTTTTATTTTTTAATCATTGTAAGCAGCGATGTGAAGTGTTATACTGCGCTGCTATGCCAAATCAGCACTTCGGTGGCGCCATAACCAAACTGCTGCATTGAGGCATCTTTCATCCGCACATTTTCGTATTGGTTCAGAATTTCGATCATCTTCGACTTAAGAATGCCCTCTCCAACACCATGAATGAAAGTAATCTTGGTAAGGTAATTTTTGAGTCCGCTCTCGAGGCACCTTACGAAATAATTGAGTTGGTAATTAAGGATTTCAACAGGGCTCATTTTCGCGTGATTGTCAAGCAGTTCTTCAATATGCAGGTCAACAACAGCTTCGCGCGGGCTGGTTTTGTGCTTGTTGATGAACTCCTCCGGCTGCCTGGGTTTGGCCGCCTGCTGCTGTACTTCTTCATCAAATTTCTCATCCAGCTGTGAAACAGCCACTGTGGGCTGGATAGCAATTTCGGTAACAATCAGCAAAAAAGCCTTCCCACTGATAAAAGTAGAATCCTGGTAAACATTTTCGCGGTAAAGTTTTGACGGTTTAAAACTGAAAACACTACTAACCGGGCTTAACACCTTTGATGACAGGTCTTTGTGAAAAAGGACCTGAAGAATACCGTAGCTCCATTTTTCGATTTGCTCCCGATCGATGGAATCAAGCAGGATTTTACTGTTTGGTTTTACTACATCATAATCCTCGCCCTGCCAGGCGCCGTTGGGTTTGCGCAAAAAAAGACTGAAAAGTATTTCATATTCTGTGAAGTTGACCAGGTAAACATCGAGCAGACCTGTCAGCAACCATTTTTGATCGTGCGGAACGTAGGCCAGGTAAATGCCTTTCTTGTCGTCGCCTTTTGCCCTGAAAATCTCGAGCGCGCTTGTGCGGTTGTCGAAGTCCACCTCACCGGTTTGTTGCTGGTCTGCAGGCGCTGGTGGCTGCGGTCTTACTATCGTTTGATCCATGAACATTTGCCGGTGGGTCTGCTGTGTTTCTTCCACCTTTAGCAATTCACTCACCACGGTGGGAATCTCAAATCCATCTTCTATCTGCACACTTACCAGGCTGCTGCTGATGATTTTTGTAATTATCCCCCCTCCATGATCGTTCAGAAATTTTACTTTATCGCCTACTTTGAAGTTCATAACATTTGGTTTTGAATAGAAGTAACGATAATCAGAAGCGATTGTTTGCTGTCTTATTCATTTGTCTTCTGATGAAGGGTTATTTTGACGATTTCCGTCTGGGAAAAAAGCTATAGCTTTGTGGAGCCCAATCTCTAAAAGAATTTGAAATGAAATGTATTTCCGGTTTAAAATCAGTTCTCCTGATCTTATTATGCTTAAACACACTGTTATTTAACTCATTGCAGGCACAGGACCTGGTCAGACTTTCCGGAACAGTTACCTCTGTGGCTACGGGCATAACACTTTCAAATGCTGAAGTGGTATTAAAACCATTGAATTTGATCACTACCACTGACCAAAAAGGTTTTTTTGTTTTTTCGAACCTCAAAAAAGGAAAATACCAGATTTCCATCTCCCACCTTGGGTTTAATAAATTAACCGAAACGATTGTGATTGAAGGTAACCATGATGTTTTTGTTGAGCTGAAATTGACCGAAGAAATCAAAACAATCGAAGGCATTGAGATAGTTGGTGACAAGACAGATCATCAGCCTTATCAGCGGACGAGCATTGAAAGTGAAGAAATAGAGCGGGTTCCGGCACGCGATATCGGTGAGTTGCTGCGCTCGTCACCCAATGTATCCGGGGTAAGAAAAGGCGCCACCAATATTGATCCGGTGATCAGGGGGATGAAAGCCGCACAGTTAAATGTGCAGTCGAACACCGGGCAGAAAATTGAAGGCGGCTGCCCAAACCGGATGGATCCCGCTTCTTCGCACATCGATGTAAACGATATATCGAGAATAGAAATCCTCAAGGGCCCGTATGCACTTAGGTTTGGACCGGTTTTTGGCGGCGTACTCAACCTGATCACAGAAAAAGCAGTTCCATCTGATGTTTTTCAAGTCAGGGCTAAGGCAATTGTCGGTTGGGAAAGTAACTGGGGCGGGAACAGGGAACATGTTTCTATTTTGGGGGGTAACCGAAAGGTTTATTTTGCCCTTTCGGGAAATAACCAGAATTATGGCAATTACAACGACGGAAACGGTAAGGAGGTTAAATCATCTTTCAGAAAATATAATTACTCTGCTGAGATGGGTATCAACCCGGCCGATCATCATGAAATCAGGTTTTCTTACAAGGGATCGCATGGACGGGATATCCGGTTTCCTGCACTGGCAATGGATGAACGTGAAGACAATACTCAACTGATGTCGGCCAGTTACCACTATCAAAATGCTTCTGAATTTTTCCGATCATTGGATGTAAAAATCTACCAATCTGATGTTTACCATGAAATGGACAACAAATGGAGACCTGTTTCTGATACAGTGGTGGCCATTTCAACGGTTGATGCGCTGAACCGTGGCGGACGTGTTGACTTTGAATTCAGGAAAAACCAGGCTTCAATTCATGCAGGTTTGGATTATGAACATATTTTCAAGGACGGGCAAAGGGTAAAAAACCTGATCCTCCAACCTGGCCTTCCGGTGAAAACAGAAGACTTGTGGCAAAATGCAGTCATTCAGAACATGGGCTTGTTTGGAGAATATCGGCAGAAGCAATCGGTAAATCTTGAATACATCTTTGCTGCAAGGATAGACATGAACCATGCAACTTCCGACCCTATGCTGCTCGAAAATATGATGGGGAAACCCGTTTATTACAACGACACAGTGGATTCCGATTTTCTGAACTTCAGTATCAGTGCGGGTTTAAGTTACAACGTGAATAGAAATATGGCCATCGACTTTGCTCTTGGTCGTGGTGTGCGCAGTCCTGATATGGTGGAGCGCTTTATCATTCTTTTACCCGTTGGTTACGACAATTACGATTACCTCGGGAATCCCGGTCTGAAGCCTGAAAACAACCACCAGGCCGATCTCACCTTAACCAAAACCAGCAAAGCCGGCTGCAAGATCACCGCCAACACATTTTTCTCTTACATCACCAATTACATCACCGGGGTAAAAGTTCCACCAACGGAACTGATGCCTCAAACCACAGGCGTGCTGGGAGTAAAACGATTTATTAACCTTGACAAAGCCTACATGTATGGTTTTGAACTCACCTGGGCTTCACCGGTACAGAAGTTTTGGAGCTCTTCGATATCAATGGCTTACACTACCGGTTTCAACCCGGAAGCCACCCGCTATATCTACGAAAATGGAAACGCTACCGGCTCCGAAATGGTGAAAAATGACCCTTTACCGGAAATTCCACCATTGGAAGCCAACATTAAATTTGATTACAAATTCTTCGAAAACAGGTTGGTTCCTGAATTGAACCTACGCCTGGTTGCTCCTCAAAACAGGGTTTCTGCGGCTTACGACGAAAGAACCACACCTGGTTTTATAATTGCCGGCTTAAGACTGTTTTACAGTTACAACCCGCAACTCTCGCTGGCTGCTGGCGTGAACAACCTTTTGGATAAAGGGTACTACGAGCATTTGAATCGTCGTGTGATCGGTTCAAAAATGTCTTTGTACGAACCGGGGAGAATTTTTTACTTAAATGTAATTTTGAACATTTGACCATGAAAAACCTAACATTGATAGCAATTCTGATCGCTTTTTTAGCATCGGGATGCGAAAAACGCGAAGAGAAGCTGGTGAAATATATCGCCACGGATGCCGTATCAACATACACCATCAGTTACAGAGACCAGTCGGGTTCGGTTATTAAGAAAGACATTGAAGCACAGAGTGCAATTGACCGGTGGGAATATTCATTTGTCGCAGGTCAGGGGGAAATCGTTTATGTTTCGGGCAACTACAAAGACATTGGTTCTGCGCTCAAGGTGATGATCCTCATTGACGGGAAAGTTTATAAACAGGCTGCGACAAGGGGAGATACGGTAAGGTATGTCACCGTTTCGGGGGTAATTCCGTATTAAGGTGACTTCACGAATGGGGATAATACATTCATTTGCTTGCCGCAATATGCTTGAATTTAAATTGCCGAATAACGGCTATGCGCATGAAACGCCGGCGAGTGCGAACTTAGTCGCAAAAAAGATAACAAATCAATTAATTGAATTAAAAATCAAACAATTCTCCAAGTAATCCTTTTTTCTTTTTGTAACGATAGTCACTATTTGATGGATAGCGTTGTTTTTCAGAGTAACTATCATGTTGAATATTTCTAACGTTTTGTGAAGAACGCTCAATAATTTTATCAAGTTCTCCCCGGTCAAGCCAAACGCCCCGGCAATCCGGGCAATAGTCAACCTCTATGCCACTGCGATCTGTCATTACCAAGTTTACATTACAATTTGGACATTTCATAATATGCTCTTTTTCAGTTAATGATTTTTTCTAAAATTTTGACTTTATCCTTTGCGATAGAATCAAGTTTTGAAGAGGATATATTAATTAAAGAATCAAGTTTTTTTACTTTGTCACTTTCAATAGTAATGAGTGAGTCAAGGGCTAAAACTTTATCAACTTCTTTATTTATCAAAGAATCTAAAGACTCGGTTTTATTCTCTAATTCATTAAGTCGCTTTTCAGCTTCTTTGCTTAAATCGCTACAAGAGGATAGAAAAAATACGGCCATGATCAATAGAAAATAATTTAAAAAAAAATGCTTCATAACTTCCATTGCACGATTTTATTCATTTTTATTTGTCAACGCTTTCAAGATGAAACCCGACTTGTTTTTTCCTACCAAATCTGCAGAGAAATAACAAAATGTTGTGAATTTTGTTCGGATCGGATATATATTATTTCAGCATCTTTTACCATGATTTTCACATCATTTAAGCCTCTAAGATAGCATTTTCGGTTTTTGTCGGAATATTCAGCATAAAAGTATGCCATGCAATTGGGAATCGTTTGATCATGAGGCGGAAGTACACTATGATTTTTCTTTCGTGCCACACTCAGTAGTATTCAGGCGTTAACCTGGACGTTTTGGAATATCAAAAAGTGCTTTAAATTTAAAAATTCGAAATGGGTCTTTATTTGGGATTTATTTTTTGTCCACAGAATTCTTTGTAGGAGTTCTATGGATGATCTTTGGAAATGCTATTACTTTTTTCTTCAGAAAGGCTTTTCTTGCGGGGGGAGAAAAATAGCTACTTTTAACCCATTAAAAAATCTAACTAATGGATGTAAATGAATTTCGTAAACACGGCCACGAATTGATTGACTGGATGGCTGATTACGCTGAAAACATTGAAACATTGCCGGTTA
This sequence comes from Bacteroidales bacterium, assembly GCA_014860585.1. Classification (NCBI taxonomy): domain Bacteria; kingdom Pseudomonadati; phylum Bacteroidota; class Bacteroidia; order Bacteroidales; species Bacteroidales bacterium. The sequence goes on from JACZJL010000093.1 coordinate 18,702, forward strand.
AATCTGGTGTAAAACCGGGAGAAATTATCAGTCAGCTTCCTGCTGACCCGCCTTCTAACCCGGAGGATTTTGACCTGTTGATGGATGATTTTAACAAGATTATACTGCCCGGGATCACCCACTGGCAGCACCCCGGGTGGCACGCTTATTTTACTGCCAACAACAGTTATCCCTCAATTCTGGCTGAAATGCTCACTGCCACGTTGGGTGCGCAGTGTATGAGCTGGCAGACTTCCCCGGCAGCAACTGAGCTCGAAGAACGTGTGATGCAATGGCTGGGAAAAATGACCGGTTTACCCGGAAAGTTCACAGGTGTGATACAGGACACAGCTTCTACAGCTACTTTGGTTTCACTGCTTACTGCCCGTGAAAAAGTGACCAGTTTCCAGGTCAACAAAAATGGATTCGAGCAGCAAAAATTGTTCACTGTTTATTGCTCAACCGAAGCCCATTCATCCATTGAGCGGGCAGTAAAAATTGCAGGTTTTGGCAGCGGAAATTTGAGAAAGATTGAAGTTGATCATGTTTTTGCTATGAAACCGGAGAAATTGAGGGCTGCAATTATAAAAGATATTGCTGATGGTTTTACCCCCCTGGCGGCAGTGGCTGCCATCGGGACAACCGGATCAACGGCTATTGATCCATTGAGGGCGATAGGCGAAATTTGTGCTGAATTCAATATCTGGCTGCATGTGGATGCAGCCTGGGCGGGAACAGCATTGCTACTCCCCGAAATGCGCTATATGACCAACGGTATCGAATACGCAGACTCGCTGGTTTTTAATCCCCATAAATGGATGTTCACCAATTTCGATTGCAGCGCCTACTTTGTTAAAGACAAGGCAGCCCTGATACAGACTTTTGAAATTCTACCCGAATATTTGAAAACACCTGAGGGCGAACGAGTGAATAACTATCGCGACTGGGGGATCCCGCTTGGCAGGCGATTCAGGGCGCTCAAGTTGTGGTTCGTGATCAGGAGCTATGGGGTTGAGGGTTTGCAGGAAAAAATCCGGAATCACATTGCTTGGGCTAAACAGTTTGCCAATTGGATTCAGAATGAACCTGGCTTTGAACTGCTGGCGCCGGCGCCGCTCGCAACGGTCTGTTTCAGAATAAAGCCATCTCACCTTGAGAATGAAAATCAACTCAACGAATTGAACGCCACCTTTCTTGACCGGATCAACGCGTCGGGAGAGGTTTTTCTTACCCATACAAAACTCAACGGGAAATATACCATCCGACTGGTGGTTGGTCAAACCAATACGGAATTACGGCACATCGAAAAAGCATGGGCACAGATTAAGCGAGCGTCAGAAGAATTTTTAATTGGTGAAACCTCCTGATGATGTCAACAACAATAAATGAACATGTTATCAACAAATTTGCTTACTTTAAAAATGAAGTTGACCTTTTTACTATTTATTAAGAACTTTATCGGTGAGCAATAAGGTAATAAGGTAAGATCAAATGTGTCGCTTTTCTACTAAGGTTATTTTGTTGAAAATAAGGTTTTTATATTTTTAATAAACCTTATTTTTTTCATCAAACCTTAGTAGAATGCAAGCACAGGGGAAAAGTAACCTTATTACCTTATTTATCTTGAAAAGCACAGCCATAGTTAATTTGACTAAAATCTTATTAACCAATTCTTATTGAGTTATTTAACGTAATAAAATGTAACCCAAAAAAAATCGCTTTACCTACGGGATTGTGTCTTCCTGGCGCCTCTCTGCGCAATAGCTATAACACAAAGTTGCGCAAAGAATCACAGAGCTGCACCAAGAGATAATGGCTTCAGAAACAATCCTCAGCACATCAAAATAATATTTGGCCGGCAAATCTCAGCCGCTCTCAACTTTTCAGATTATTTTTGCAGCGCAATAAATTTCAGGAAAAACTATGAACAGCAAGATTTTGGATGTAACAAATGACGTGAAATGGATCGGTGTGTTCGACTCCGACCTGGTTACTTTTGATGTGGTGATGGAAACCAAATACGGCACTACCTACAACTCCTATTTTATCAATGCCCAAAAGAAAACCATTGTAGAAACTACAAAAGAAAAATTTTGGGATGAATATTTGAAGAAAATCGAACAGGTTTGCCGTCCCGAAGAGATTGAATACATTATCATGAACCACACCGAGCCGGATCATTCGGGCAACCTGAAGAACCTGCTGCGAATAGCCCCAAACGCAACCGTGGTTGGAACCGGCAATGCCATTCGTTATCTCAAAGACCTGATGGGAATTGACTTTCGGAACCTTGTTGTGAAAGACGGTCATACGCTCGATCTCGGTAACAAAACCATTCAATTCATCAGCGCTCCCAACCTGCACTGGCCCGACACCATGTACAGCTATCTGCGGGAGGATAAGGTGCTTTTTACCTGCGACTCTTTCGGGGCGCACTTCTGCGACGATAATATGTTCGAAGAGAACATTCAGCGACGTGAAGAGTACGATTATTCCTTTAAATACTACTTCGATGTGATCCTGAAGCCTTACAGTAAATTCATGCTTAAGGCCATTGACAAAATTGAGGGACTTGAAATCGAAACCATTGCCACAGGCCATGGCCCGATTTTGAGGGAGAACTGGAAAAAATATGTCGGAATCTCGCGGAAGTACTCCGAAGAGGCGCTTACAATTCCTGAAAGGCCAATGGTTTACATTCCCTACGTGAGCGCCTACCAGAAAACCGGCGCTGTGGCTCATCTGATTGCCGATGGAATACGGCAGGCAGGCGATATTGACGTGGAAGTAAGCGACATTGAAATGGTACCGATGGGTGAACTTGAGGAAAAGATCGCGCACGCCTCGGCTTATGTGATTGGCTCGCCAACAATCAATCAAAATATTCTTTTACCCATTTACAAATGCTTTGCACTCATTAATCCAATCCGGGATAAGGGGAAACTGGCCGGGGCTTTTGGTTCATATGGCTGGAGTGGCGAGGCAAAGGAGTTGATCAAAAGTAACCTTGAAAACCTGAAACTAAAGGTTTTTGATGAAGGCGTCTTTGTTAAATTCACACCCAACACCGGGGAGAGCGAGATGGCTATCGCTTTTGGTAAAGCGTTTGGTGAAGAACTTCTCGCCATCACCAACTGAACCTCATCCGTGTTGACAGGCAACATTACTGATTTTTAAAAATACCTGCTGGTATAGTCCATTCAGGCGGCAGATTTTTGATTTAACCATTTATAATATCAACCAATTTAAGATTTTGACAAAAACATTCCGGCATACCCTTTTAGTTGCAATCGCAGTGCTGGTATCGGTATCGTGCAGTCTTGAGCGCAAATTGGCTAAAGAATTCATTGAAACAAGGGATAGTGTTGCCATGATGCTTTTTATGCCCGGTTATGTTTTTAAAACCAATAATAAAGTGTGGGAGATTAAAAATATAGACCAATTAGATGATCAGCAAAGAGATTCAGCTTTGTATCACAGCAGTCTGTTTCTAAAAGAGATTGATGATTTTTTTCTGATTTCCCGTTATGAGAGTGGATTACAAACAGGTCTGAGAAAGCTTGGAATTGAAGTTTTTACGGAAGAACAACTACCCGAGTTTATGAATGTTGAGCATAAGTCCTATAAAGTAATGGTTGCACAAATGGAGCTGGAGGAGGACATTTACCCTTATCGCGCTGAAGAGGTTTTCTTCGACTCCGTGTTGTTTTTTGAAGATTTTGACCTTAATGTGGTCAATTTAAACTCATGGTTTGAAATAGCAAAATTAAATGATCCCGAAGCAGACGATCATTTGTTGTATGCAAGTCATTACGCGATGGACGGGCTTGAAGGCCGGTTTATCAGTAATCTTTTCACCGATGAAGTGAAGTTTCACTACAACCTTTTTCCGATGAAAACAGAGGATGTATATACACTTGCGGCTATGCTTGGCGAAAAGTATGCCGGGTACATTTACGATTACCTGCTCAACGAATACATTTACCGCAATTTTCCAGCCGGTCAACGACCAAAGACCTATTACACTTATAACCCCCAAACCCGCGTCATCTCACCGGCAAAAGACAACCGGTTCATTTTTATGCCAAGATGACGATACGGACTTATTGAACCATTGAAAATTCATGTCGCTCAACCGTTTAACATTAGATTTAACTTTCATTAAACTTAATTTAATCTGTGGCATGTTAATTAAGGTTACTTTTGCCGCCATTTTCCTTTCAAGGAAATTTCAGTAATTAAACAACTAATAATCAAACAGAAATGACATTATCAAAACTCAGAAATATGGGTATTGCCGCACATATTGACGCAGGCAAGACCACTCTTTCGGAACGCATACTTTTTTACACCGGCACCACCCGCAAACTTGGCGAGGTGCACGACGGGCAAGCCACGATGGACTTTATGAAACAGGAGCAGGAACGTGGAATTACCATTGCTTCGGCGGCCATCACCTGCCAGTGGAAAGACACCCAGATTAACCTGATTGACACACCCGGCCACGTGGATTTTACCCTTGAAGTTGAACGCTCGCTGCGCGTTCTCGATGGGATGATCGCAGTTTTTTGCGCTGTTGGCGGGGTTGAACCCCAAAGTGAAACCGTGTGGAACCAGGCCGACCGTTACCGGGTACCCCGCATTGCTTTCATCAATAAAATGGACAGAACCGGCGCCGACTTTGGCGAGGTGGTTGGTCAGATGAATGAATATCTTGATGCCAACGCCGTTCCATTTCAGTTGCCGATTGGCGTCGAAGATGACTTCATCGGAATGGTTGACCTGATTCAGAACAAAGCTTTTCAGTTTGAAAAAGGCGACCCACTGGAAATTCCTATTCCAGCCAACCTTAAAGATGACATAGAAAAAGCCCGTCAGCAGTTAATCGAAAAGCTGGCCGATTTTGATGAGCAGGTGCTTGAACTTTTCCTCGAAGAGCAGCCCGTTCCGACGGAACTCCTGAAAAAAGCTGCCCGTGACGCTACGTTGAAACTTCTGATCACACCTGTGTTCTGCGGTGCTGCTTACAAAAATAAAGGGGTACAAAATCTTCTCGATGCCGTTATTGACTACCTGCCTTCACCCCTTGATATTGGAGCCGTCGTTGGTCTTGATGTGAACGATCCCGAAAAGACCCACACTCGCTGTCCTGCCGCAAAAGATCCTTTTTCAGGACTGGCTTTCAAACTGATCAATGATCCTTATGTGGGTCAGCAAACCTTCGTCCGTATTTTTTCAGGAACAATCAAAAGTGGGATTCAAATTTACAATCCCACCAAATTGAAGCATGAACGCGTTGGTCGTATTTTCCGGATCAAGGCAAAAGAACGTGTGGAGATTTCTGAAGCTGGTCCTGGCGACATTGTTGCGCTTGTCGGAATGAAGTTTACCAAAACGGGAGATACCCTTTGCGACAACGAGCATCCATTGCTCCTTGAAAACATTCACATTCCGCCCTCGGTGATTGAGCTGAAAATTAATCCGGCCAACCGGAAAGACCAGAGCAAACTGGGTGAGGCACTCTCTAAGCTCGCCAACGAAGACCCTTCATTCAACGTGCGGTTCAATGAAGAAACTGAAGAAACCATCGTATCGGGCATGGGCGAATTGCATCTCGAGATTCTGATCGACCGGTTAAAGGAAGAATTTGCTGTGGCTGTGGAAGTTGGCGAACCTTCGGTTGCTTATCGTGAAACCATCACTTCGGAAGTTGAGTACAACTATAAACACTCAAAGCAAACCGGTGGACGTGGTCAGTACGCTCATACCGTGATGCGTCTCGAACCTAATGATGGCAATGGTTTTGAGTTTGTTGACAAGATAAAGGGTGGTGTAATCCCTGCCGAGTTCGTCAGTTCGGTGAATAAGGGTATTATGAAAACTCTGCATGGTGGCGTGCTGGCCGGTTTCCCTGTGGTGGACGTTAAAGTGGTGCTGCTCGATGGCAGTTTCCACCCGGTTGACTCCTCGGATATGGCTTTCCAGACCTGTGCTTCGATCTGCTTCAAAAGCGGTTTTTTAAAAGGTTCTCCTATCCTCCTTGAGCCCATCATGAAAATCGAGATCAATACTCCCGATGATTATATTGGCAACGTGGTTGGCGATCTGAACAAGCGCAGGGGGAAAATCGACTCCATGCGCCGTTTCCGAAAAGGCGCCCAGAAAGTGAACGGTACGGTTCCTCTGATGGAAATGTTCGGATATGCTACTGCCCTTAGAAATGTTTCAAGTGGCAGGGCAAATTACTCCATGGAATTCTTCAAATATATGCCGGTTACACAAGCCATTCAGGAGCAGGTGATTAAAAAAGTAGAAGCACAGAGGCTGGCCAAAGAAAGCAGATAACCATCATTAGAAGAAATTTTTAGTAAAAAGGTGGTTCTTAGATCAGGCCACCTTTTTTTCATGCTTTATCAGCCCTTTAGTCTTCCATTTCCCCGAAAGATAATAAATGAAAGTGAGGATCATCCCGACTCCCCAGCCGATGGGTACTGCCCACCAGATACCGCTAACGCCGATTTGCCCGGCAAGAATATATGAAACCGGAACCCTTATGAGCCACAGCGCAATCAGGGTAATAAACATCGGGATCAAGGTATCGCCGGCGCCACGCATCACTGCATTTACGACAAAAAGCGAGGAAAAGAGGATGTAAAACGATCCGACGATTACCAGGTAATCGTTTCCAATATCTTTTACCAAAGGATCAGGGGTGAAAAATCCCATCAGGTTTTTTCCAAAAAGTATAACGATGACACTGAATAACAGCGAGATGGCCGAAGTAATCAGCCAGGTTGCCTTTAAGCCGGCACGAACCCGTTCATGCTTATTGGCGCCAATGTTTTGGCCAACAAAGGATGATAGCGCTGCGGCAAAATTCATCGCCAGCAGCGATGCAAACGAGTCGATTCGGTTGGCTACACTATAGGCCGCAATGGTTGCGGTTCCGAATTTATTCACAATTCCGTACAGGGCAATCAAACCGGCGGCTACAAACATTTGCTGCATTCCAGTTGGCAGTCCGATGCGAAGGCTCGTCTTAAATATTTCACGATTAAAGTGGTATTTTCTAAAGGAGACATTCATGATGGGATGCCGCTTATTGAGATAAATAATGGCAGTAACGAATGCGCCAGCCTGCGAAAAGACAGTGGCCCATGCGGCCCCGGCAATTCCCCATCCGAATTCGACCACAAACAGCAGATCGAGCAATACGTTGGTGATCGTGGAGATAATAAGGAAGATCAAGGGTGTTTTGGAGTCGCCAAGTCCGCGCAAAATAGCTGTAGTACCATTGAAACCAAAGAAAAAAACCGAGCCGGCAAAGTAAATGGTCAGATAGATTTTTGCCTGTGGAAGAACGTCTCCAGGTAAACCGGTCAGGCTGAAAATCGGACCACTCAGGGTCATGCCAACAACCGTGGCAATGAGTGAAGCAAAAAACAGGATGATGTAGGTGGTGTCAATTGTTTGCTTTACTTTTTCGATGTCCTTGGCGCCAAAGTACTGCGAAATGATGATGGTGAATCCCATGCCCAGGCCAATGACCAGCGACACAAGAAGAAAAATAATCGGGAAGGATGCACCTACTGCGGCAAGTGCCTCCTTGCCAATGTAGTGACCAATCACAATGCTATCGACAACATTGTAAAGTTGCTGAAAAACATTGCCATATACCATCGGCATGGCGAATTGCATGATCAGTTTTCCCTCTTTTCCTACGGTCAGGTCTTTCATCGGCAGCGGACGTCATTGCGTTTTACTCAATGAGGCTGCAAATGTAACTAAAAGATGATGGTGCAATGGATGGCTTTTACCCGATCCTTTTCAACTCGATCAACTGGTTGTTCTGGTCGATCATCACGCGGTGGCAATGGCTCAAATACCCTATGCTGAATGTGCCCGCGAGGTCAAAATATGATCCGTTTTGGGTTGAAAATTTCCCGTCACATTCCAGTTCACCTTCAGGGCTAAAGCGCGATATTTGGAAATGGCGTCCTTCCGGTTCAATATGGAACCAGGAGCCGGCGCCTTCACCACAGAGCCATTGCGCTGCACCCGGAATGTTGGCATGTCTGGCAGGTGCAAGCAGCGTGGTTTTAAGGGTTTTTTTATCAGGGATGGGTTGATGTGAAAACTAAAGCAGCATAGATGCATATCTAGCAGACAAAATGAAGCGATAGCGATTGATCCAGTTTGGGTTTTTTGGATTAAACTTCATTTTCCGGTCGTAGAGGGTGAAGGTGACTGGCGCCGGCGCCATGGGTGTTCCGGGATGCCCTGAATTGGCCTGCTGCAAGGCATCCATTGAAAGGGTACGTATTGTGTTTATGATAATTTTATCGGTACTATTGATCATGTGTTAGTGTTTAAGATTCGTTAATTGTCCGGCCGCTTTTTCGTCCAAAAGCCAGATATTTTCTCCATTTATTGGTTGTACCATTGCAGCAGGAAGTTGCTTCCAGTTATTTTTTCTTTTTAATATTCGGCCAACCATTTTTGCCTTGGATTCTCCGGTAACAAGAAAAAAGATGGTCTTTGCATTATTAATCAGCTTAAGAGTAGCTGTTATCCTTTTTTGGCCGGTAACAGGATGCTCAGTGGCTTCAAACAATTGATGGCTTTGAAGAAGCTCAGTACTGCCGGGAAACAATGATGCAGTGTGTCCATCTTCACCCAGGCCAAGCAAGATGATATCGAACTGAGGTACCTGGTTCTGCTGAGGAACAAGTTTTACCACCGTTTCAGCATATCGTTGTGCTTCCGCAACTGGCGCTTCTTCCCCTTTTATTCTAAAAATATTTGAAGTGGATAAGGGAATATGTTTGAGCAAATGCTCCTTTGCCATCCTATAATTACTTTCAGTTGACTCCGGGCTGACGCAGCGTTCATCTCCCCAGAATAATTGTATTTTGTTCCATGGGATTCCAGTGTCATTGTTGGCTATGTATTCAAAGATCGCCTTCGGTGTTGATCCTCCTGATAAAGCAACAGAAATAGGTACAGTATTGCCTGATTGTGAGAGGATTTCTTTAAGTTTGGCAGTAAAATAGGCTGCGAGTTCTTCAACAGAAGAAAAGACTTGTAAGCAAGTTTTTGTCATAATGTGCAAAAGTTTTCGTCACCGGTTAACGCTGCACATGGGTGTCTCCAGGTCACCTCCTTTCCTTCAATCAGGTTGTCGGCCACATCAGGTCCCCACGAACCTGCAGGATACCCGTAAACAGGGATATCCGGATCATTTTTCCATGCATCGAGAATAGGTGTGATAAACTTCCATGCAGCCATTACGGCGTCTATTCTTGCATAAAGGGTAGAATCGCCGATCATGCAGTCGAGCAGCAATCGCTCATAAGCATCGGGGATTCGCAGATGGGATAAGTCGGAATAATGGAAATCCATACTTACACTCTGCACATTAAATCCAGCTCCGGGAGTTTTCATTCCAAACTTAAGTAAAATGCCCTCATCAGGCTGGATTCGTATGATGAGCTGGTTGGATAGATCAGAACTTCCTTTTTGTGCGAAAATATGATGAGGAGTGGGTTTAAAGTGAATCACAGCCTCGGTTACGCGTGTAGGTAAATATTTCCCTGTCCGGATATAAAAAGGAACGCCGCCCCAGCGCCAGTTATCAATGTAAAACTTGAGTGCAGCAAAGGTTTCGGTTTTGGAGCCTGGTTTTACACCCTCCTCTTCACGATAGCCTTTCACGGATGCTCCCCGGATCATCGAAGCTAAATATTGTCCCCGGATGGTATTATTTTTAACTTCTTCCCATTTGATAGGGCGCAGGGATTGTAAAACCTTGACTGTTTCGTTTCTTATAGCATCAGCATTCATTGATGCCGGGGGTTCCATCGCGATTAAGCCTGCCACTTGCAGTAAGTGGTTCTGAACCATATCGCGTAAAGCGCCTGACCCTTCATAATAACCTCCGCGTTTCCCAACCCCTATGTTCTCAGCGGAAGTGATCTCCACATGATGGATATAGTTCCGGTTCCATAATGGCTCGAAAATGCCATTTGAAAATCGGGTAACCAATACATTCTGAACCGTTTCTTTTCCCAGGTAATGATCAATCCTGTAAATCTGGTGTTCCTTCCAGTCTTTTTGCAGGGCAAGGTTCAGCGCCATAGCACTTTCGATATCATAACCGAAAGGTTTTTCAATGATCAGCCTTTTCCACCCGTTGGCTTCATTGTTCAGTCCGGAAGCCGAAAGCCCTTTTGGAATAATTTCGTACATGCTTGGTGGAGTTGACAGGTAGAAAATGATGTTTCCATTATCCATTCCTGTCTGGAATTGCAGTGCTTTCAGCCGCCAATGCAGTTCCGCAAACGAATCGAGATTATCGGGTTCTACCTGCTGGTAAAAAAGCTTGCTGATAAAAGAGGGCAAGTTGCTTTTATCCTCCTCCGGTGAGAATTTATTTAACGCTTCACCCATGGCCTCGCGGAACGTTTCATCGCTCATGGGTGAACGTCCAGCACCAACAATGGCAAATTTATCAGGGAGTAAATCAAGATTTTCAAGGGCAAAGAGCGAGGGCATCAATTTACGTTTGCTCAGGTCGCCTGTTGCGCCAAAAATGACAAGTATCTGGTCTTCGGGGCTGCTGCTATTCGGTCTCATCATGACTTGGTTTTTACAGCATGTCCGCCAAATTGATTTCTGAGTGCTGCAAGCATTTTCATCGCGAATGACTCTTCCTGCCGGGATTGAAAGCGATTGAAAAGCGACGCGGTAATTACATGGGCAGGCACATCAAAATCAATGGCGGTTTGCACTGTCCACCTTCCTTCGCCACTGTCGGAAACATAATCCTTCAATTGCTCCAGTTTCGGGTCATCTTTCAGAGCGTTTACAGCCAGTTCCAGCAGCCACGAACGGACAACGCTTCCATATTGCCATGCATCGGCAATTTTGGTCAGGTTGAGGTCATAAGGAGATTTTTCAAGGATTTCAAACCCCTCGGCATAGGCTTGCATCATCCCGTATTCGATGCCATTATGAACCATTTTTACCATGTGGCCGGTACCTGAAGGCCCGCAATAGACATAGCCATTTTTGGGCGCCAGCGATTTAAAAACCGGTTCAACATAATCGGCTGGCTCTTTGTCGCCGCCATACATCAGGCAATAACCATTTTGCAATCCCCAAACACCGCCACTGGTGCCGCAATCGAGGAAGTGAACGCCATATTCAGCGGCTTTTTTAGCACGCACCTGGGTTTCACGCCAAAACGAATTTCCTCCGTCAACGACAATATCATTTTTCTTCAGAAGATGAAGTAAGGTCTCCAGGTTATCATCCACCGGTTTGCCGGCTGGCACCATGAGCCAAACCACCTTCCGTGGGGGAAGTTTTTCCACCAGGTCTTCAAAAGAATTTGCCCCCTCTGCGCCTAACTTTTCAATTTCTCTGATCGCTTCCGATGATCTGTTCCATGCAACCACCTCGTGTCCGCTATTCAACAGGCGATGGACCATGTTAAAGCCCATTTTGCCCAATCCGATAAATCCTATTTTCATGTTAAATTGGTTAATTTGTTTTCTTTCGTTGATGGTTTTGATTGCAGCATTAACTGCCAAAACCCCTGCAATAGTAAACAAAAAGGTTGAAATGCAACCTTGTAAAAATTCCAAAACCCTGCGTAACTCAGCGGTAAAAAGAAGTTGAACCGCAGAGAACCGCAGAGTTTTTACGCAGAGAGCGGCAAAGCAGCAGCTTGATAATCTGTACATAGTTTCTATTTAATGAAACATTAAGTGTATCTTTGCGCTATCATTAATCAAATGAATGGACAAACATTTTGACATTATATTTTTAGACGAGGCATTTGAGTTTCTCAGCAGTCTTGAGAAGAAGCACTACGAGAAAATACTTTTTACTATTCGTAAAGCTCAGATAAGAAATTCTCCTGAATTATTCAAAAAGCTGAAAGACGAAATCTGGGAATTCAGAACGCTTTATCAAGGGTTGTATTACAGACTTTTTGCATTTTGGGACAAGACAAATTCTGAAAATACACTTGTTATTTCAACGCATGGAATAGTGAAAAAGACTGGCAAAACCCCTGACAGCGAAATCCAAAAGGCAAAGAAAGTACGTTCAAAATATTTTAAAGACAAAGAAACTACTATTAATACCAAGATATGAAAACACACACATTAGATGAAGTTCAAGACCAACTTATTGGAAAAATTGGCACTCCAAACCGTGACAGATTTGAGTATGAATTACAAATGGACTTAATTGGGCAAGCCATAAAACAGACAAGGCAGGAGCGAAAATTAACCCAGGAAGAACTCGGCAAAATGATTGGCGTGCAAAAAGCTCAAATTTCGAGAATTGAAAATAACGCAAGTAATGTCACAATTGAGACGCTTATGCGAGTATTTGAAGCTTTGCAGGCGAAAGTGAGGTTACAAGTTGAATTGCCGCACTTTAAAATCAGCCTTGGACAATAACTAAGGTGCCTGATTAAAAACCTTTTGCATTAATTTGCCTTCTTTTGGTAAAATTTTTCCCAATAGTTTCCTGATGTCCATTTCCAAATCGCTCACTTTCAACATGCTATTTTTGCTCACGGTGATCATCCGCGGATTTGCTTTCGTAGAGCAGCGCACCGGGATGGAGCATTTCGGGCCGTTCACTTTTAATGGAATCAGGTTTTTGCTGGGGAGCCTGACGCTGCTTCCGTTGCTTGCATTGCAGAATAAAAGCCGCGGTAAATCAGGAATATAAACAACAGGATGGAGTAGCAATGATCTTATCGGAGGGCTTTCTGCCGGTGTAGTCATGTTCATCGCTGTGAGTCTGCAGCAAATCGGGATAGTTCTTACAACCGCGGGCAAGGCTGGTTTTATCACCGGGTTTAATGTACTCAATAAGCTTCGGCTTACCCGCTAATTCTGAAATCAAGGCTGAAAATTTGTTACCCAATCCTTTTCAACTCAATCAACTGGTTGTTCTGGTTGATCACCACCCGGTGGCAATGGCTCAGATACCCTATGCTGAATGTGCTCGCGAGGTTAAAATATGATCCGTTTTGGGGTGTAAATTTCCCGTCACATTCCAGTTCACCTTCAGGGCTAAAGCGCGATATTTGGAAATGGCTTCCTTCCGGTTCAATATGGAACCAGGAGCCGGCGCCTTCACCACTGAGCCATTGCGCTGCACCAGGAATTTTGGCATGTCTGGCAGGCGCAAACAGTGTGGTTTTCAGTATTTTTTTATCAGGGATGGGTTGAGGTGAAAAAGGAAGATTGATCAGCATTTTTGGTAAAACAACCTTGTTTGTAAGTGAATTGACATTGTTAAGCGGGGTGGGGGTTAGGGGAACCAGGTATTTTAACCATAAGACATGCTTCCAGGTTGGATCGCCGGCAACAATCACATCGTTTACAAATCTTGAGCAATTGCTCCCCTTGTATTGAAAAGGTCCGTAAGGGATTGGGCTGATATGCTGAAGATGAGTTGCTTTTTTAAAGGCTTTTGCAAAATTGACCGGACAATAAGATGCATACAAATTTCCCTCGCCATGACATTCAGCATTGGTTTGGAGTTCGGTGAGGATTTCCATGAAGTTTTCGATGATTTGGCCATCACCGGAGATTGTTGGTAAGGTGCGAACCTCCAGGCCATGATCGCTCACTGCACTGCGTACGCGGCCAAAATTAAACGGAGCATGGTACCTGCCGAAATCGAAATAATGGCATTTTTTATTTTGGCTATCCACCAAAACCAGCGCTGCATGGCCGGCCATATAATAATGATGCTTACTGATCCCAAAGAGATTTGCCAATGGATCGTACCAGCCGTTTGGTCGGCGACAATAGGTTGCAGGCCAGGCAAGCGCAATGGCAAATCCTGTGAAACGACTATCCTTCGGCATTTTCCTTCTCAAATTTCGTTTCTAAAACAGCGGCTTCCTGAAGCAGGTAATCAAAAAATAAATCAATATCAGATTTGGCAAGTTCTCCGTTTGCTGTGATCAGCCGAATGGTAAGTGTTTCACCGATATAGCCGTAATTAACAATGGTTTTGCCGCTTTTCCGCAGCGATTCGCGCAGTTCAAGGTTGAATCTGTTCAGATTGGTTGACTTTTGGGATAAGTACCTGAAGCACACCGAGAAGGACTGACGTGGTGCAAGGAGTTCAAGTTGGGGGTGGCTGTTTACTTTTTCCTCTGCATATTTGGCCACTTCGATCAGGTTGTCAATCCGGTCGCGGTAACCTTCCAACCCAAAATATTTCCATGCAAACCAAAGCTTTACTGCGTCAACCCTCCGTCCGCACTGGATGGATTTTTTACCCAGATCTTCCACTTCGTCAATGTCGTGAAAAATGTAATCGGTATTGATGTCGGTGATGTTGAACTGGAGAGTTCCGCGACTTTTTACCAGCAGCACTGAGCAGATCAGCGGTATATTCATCAGCTTGTGCGGGTTCCATGCAAAAGAATCGGTTTTTTCGATCCCTTTCATCAGGTGGCGGTGCTTGTCGCTCAAAATTACCGAGCCGCCAAAAGAACCATCAGCATGAAGCCAAAGGCTGTACTTTTCACAGATTTCGGCCATTTCATCAATCGGATCATATGCGCCAAGCAGGGTGGTGGCACAGGTTGCTGTTACAAAAAACGGTTTTTCTCCTTTAGCCAATGAATCCTGAATTGCTTTTTCCAACTCCGACGGAATCATTCTTCCCAGATGATCAGCTTTCACTTTGATCACATTCTTCGCACCAATGCCCAAAACATTGGCGGCAGTTTCGAGTGAATAATGCGCCTGCTCATTCACAAAGGCTTTGAGCTTTTGTGTACAATCGAATCCATGAAATCTACCCTCAGGGAAAATGCGGTTGCGCGCCGAAAACATGGCCACAAGGTTGGCATTACTGCCACCGCTCAGGAAAATGCCATCGCCACCGGAATAACCGGTATAGCTGTTCATCAGCCTGATCATCTCGGTTTCGATCATTGAGGCAACCGGCGCCACTTCGTAGGTGTACATCGAAGTATTGGCTAATACAGTTAACACTTCACCGATGAATGCCGGGAAGTTGAATCCCTGGTACAGTTGATTGAGGAATTGTTTGTTGCCCGTACGCACCGAAAACTCAAGGTATTTGTCCATCAAACCTAAAAACTCATGCTCCGAAACTCCTTTTAGGGCGATGGGAAACTCAATCTCTTTACCTAAGTCGGCAGGCAGCCTGTGTTTGACTACAGGAAGGGTGTTGTCATCATTTTCCTGCAGGTAATTTTTTATTTTTTCAAAAGCTCCTGATAAAATCTCCAAATCGTTCATTTTCATCTTTTTAATTGGCATCTTTTCCCGAAAGGATATGCTCCATATTCCTGATCATCTCCAGCCGGTTGTTCCGTTCGTAAAATGGTTTTATCAAGTCGAAGTAATCCGTAAGGGTTTCTTCATTTATCCCGGTAAATGGTTTTTCGCTCATCATCAGGCTTTTATCCAGATTCAGGTAGGCCGAGCCCATGGTAGTGGCCATTTTACCGAATTCCGGCAGAAAAACTGTTGATCCTTCTGAAACATCGCTTTCCTTATTGTTCGAACCATAAATATGCAAGGTAGTGAAACCGGTTTTTCCCGAATTACCCATGATATGGATCAGGTCACCGCAAACCGGAGCAGTGTAACCCTCACTGAAAGTATCCTTTTGTTTGAGCTTTAGATTGCTCCCATCAAAATCATACATCCTGTGAGTGGCCTCGCCAAAAAAGAACACGCAACCCCATTCGGTGTAACCATGATTGTGGATTGCAGTAAAATCGCCCGGCGCCCATGACATCAACATTACTTTAAAATTGCCATGATCGTAAATCACCCGACGACCATAGCTCTCCGTGCACGGATGATCGAATGTAGTAAAAGGCATAAATTCATTGTCACAAAGATTCTGAGAACGGATAATCTCTCTGATCAGGTTATTGTCCATTGTACCGGCATTTGCAATGTCTAAAATCAATGCTCTGACCGGTGCTTTAAGTTCGCTTAACTTCATCTATCAAAATATGAATTATGGATTAATGATTTCTGCAATTTCGGTGAGACATTCTGTTTTCCTGGCATGCAATTCAACCCTAGAAACTTTTGGAAACCAGAAACTACCTCCGTCAATTTGAACGAAAATCTTATCAACCTCAATTTCCGTTTCGCCGGCAAAAGTAAAAACCCTAAAGTTCCCATCTTTATTTTTACGCAAATAAAAACTTCTTTTGCTGTACGAAACAAATTGAAATTCAGCTTCTGTTGGGGTAATGGACAAGAAATGCAGTCCGTAAGCATATTTATTCTGGATCCATGTGAGCGACTCTGTTTTGTTGCCTTCCGTACGTTTCAGCCAATAAATGGTTATGGGATTTTCAGTGTTAAGGAAACCGTTCTTATCGGGATTTACTGTGTAAAAGATTTCGTTGGCATCCCTGCTGCGGGTAATCCTGAAGAGCACTTCTTCGTCTCGGGATGGCGACAATCCTGATGTCATCAGTCCGGATAACAGAAAAGCTGATAGGATATAAATTCTTTTCATTTTCTAATACTTGTAACCTGTTCCTTTATTTTTTTCCAATTCAAGACCCAATGCCAAAACGATCCGGTTGACAAAGTTGAAATAAGCAACCACAAGAGTGGCGTCAAGGATGGCGATATCCCCAAGGCCTGCATGACGAAGTTTTTGTGTAAAATCGTTTTTGTGCGACATCTTTGGCTCAGTGGTAAGTTCGTGTGCGTACAAACAAAGTGCAAGCTCTCTGTCAATCAGATTCACTTTTCGAAAATCAACTTTCATTAATTCCACTTTTGCAGTGTTCTTCCAATAATGCAGCAGCGCCTGGGCATGATGGGTGATGCAATACTCACATCCGTTAGCTGCCGAAACCACCACAGCCATCATCTCCCTTTCGGCACGCGAGAGCTCCGACTTTGAGAACATAATTTCCATGTAAAGGTCAATGTGCTTCACAATGCTCTCCGGCCGCAGGCTTTGGATGGTATGCACACCGGCCAGCTGGCCACGTTTCGAAATCAACCCGTCATAAATCTCCTTCAGCCTGCCGTCGGCTTCATCGTAAGAAATGACTTTGATCCTGCTCATTGAATGTTCGGTTAAAGATGCGTAATGGGTTGAATTTCAATCATGCTTTAAAGAGGGCAAAGGTATAATTATTGTTCTATCCCTTTGTCCTCTTCATTCCTTAAATGATATTTTCAGTTCATGCTTTTGGCTAAATCAAGAAATTCGTCTGGTTTATGGTAACCGGATGTTTGCTTTGCCAGGGTTCCGTCAGGCATGATAAAAACAAAGGTTGGATACCCCCTGACTCCGTATTTTTTAGCCAATGCTATTCCTTCACCTTTTTCAGCGTCAAATGACACATTCACAAAATTGGCGTTGTAATATTGACCTACATCCGGATCGGTGTAAACTTTGGATTTCATCCGTTTACAGTAGCCGCACCAGGCGGTGGAAAGATCGAGGAAAATGGGTTTGTTCTCAGCTTTAGCCAAAGCCTGTGCTTCTTCCCAATTTCCTTCAAAGAACTGAATTCCGGTGTTGCTTTCATTCGGCGAATCGCCGCCGGGAAACCGGGCAGCAGTGAGGATGACCATCACTGCTGCAAAAAGGATTACTGTTATCTTTTTCATTTGCCCGTTTTATTCTGGTTGGTATTCAGCCTTTAAAGTCACTTCAACGGTTTTGGCAATGTTGGAAGATGGTTTTCCCTTTACGAAGGTTACCCCATAATCTGCCAGCGTAATGCTGAATTTGCTTTCCACTTCTATCGTGTTTCCTTTTACCGTGATCGTCCCCTGCTCTTTGATGGGCCTGGTTACTCCTTTTATGGTCAGTTCGCCCTCAACAGTTGCCTGATAAGCACCGTCACCGTCGAAATTGATGTCCTGAAGGTTAGTGATTTTTCCTTTCAGGCTGGCTTTTGGAAACTGTTTGGTATCGAGGAAATCCTCCTGGTTGAAATGTTTCTGCATCAACGATTTTTCAAATTCAAAACCTTGCATGGGCACAGCGAAAATTACATCCCCGGTTGCAGGATTGAGGTTGCTCACTGCAGCATAGTTGTTTGCTTCGATATCCTCAACCGGAGTGGTAGAGTAGAATTTGATATGTGTATTGGAGCTGACGAATTTGCCCGCCGGAGGCGTAAAAGCAGAAAGTGTAAAAACCAATGCGGTGATACTTAATAAAATGCTTGCTTTTTTCATGATTTTAATGTTTAATGATTTACTAATAAATGAATTATAATTTGATTATTTGATAAAATTCTTTGATCTTGATACCCCATCCCCAACTCAATCCAACAATGCCGAACGTGCGGCAACAACCCTTACCTACCGACCACATCGCATTGTTCAAGGACAACATTTTCATACAGGTCGAAATCTGAATCGTAACTGGCGCCTGAGCGGATAACCCCCTTAATACTTGCTTTTTGACCGATGGCCAGTTTGGCTGCTCGCTCGCCGGCTTCAGGCAGAAAAGCGCAATGCACGCCGGCTTTGTCGCTTTCCGATTTTAACAGCAGCACTTTTCGCCCGCTGAAATCCTCGGTGATTTTTGCTACAATTCCGGTAACTTCAAGGATCTTTGAGTTTCCATCGGCAGCGAGGTACTTTTCGTTGGCCATGGCTGCATCGGTGAGGTACTCGTTCACAATTTGAGATGCATTGACAGCAAAATCTGTTTTCTCCGATTGTACGTTTCTGTGCGGCATATTGAACATATAATAAACCACTCCCGATCCGATCAGCACTCCGGCAATTGCCACGATTGCGGCTATCTTGATGATTTTTTTCTTATTGAATGACATGATTTTTAGTCTTCGTTGATTAAAGTAAATTTGATTTCGGATAAATGGTCGCAGGAAATTGGATTCCTGACAGCAGAGCAAAAATTATTTCGGAAGGATTTGTTGACCGACTCAAAATCGTCAGAAAGTCACCCGGTGAATTCTTTCAAACACCCACCAAACTTGCAGTTTCCGTAGCACGTTGGTTTGATTCACCGGGTGACTGGCAAACCTGGGAGACACCCGGTGAATTCTTTCAATCACCCACCAGACTTTCAATTTTCGTGGCTCTTTGGTTTGATTCACCGGGTGACTGGCAAACCTGGGAGTCACCTGGGTGAATTGCTTCAATCACCCACCAGACTTTCAATTTTCGTGGCTCTTTGTTTTGATTCACCGGATGATTATAAATGATTGTGTTTTAACTGGTAATAGTTTGCTTAAAAAAGAAATGGCCCAATGAAGCAGAAAACCATTTTATCCAAATTTTCGATGTAGTTTTGGAAAGTCAAAAAAAATAATCATGAACAGAATTGTTTCGAATTCGGAAATTTTAGGTGGGAAACCGGTTATCAGGGGAACGAGATTATCGGTTGATTTCATTCTCAATATGCTGGCATCAGGTGTTTCAGAAAAAGAAATACTGGATGACTATCAACATATTACTATTGAAGATATCCATGCCTGCCTTGCATTTGCAGCGAATGCCCTAAGAAATGACATCTACCTGGAACTTGAAAAAGTAAAATGAAAGCCTCTGCCATCCAAATACTTACCGATGAAAACATTTCCCCTAAGGTTGTGAAATTTCTCAGGAGTCTCGGAATTGATGTATTGGCCCAATTAATTCCAAAATTTACGTCAAATTATCTGTGTTCAAATTTCGACTAAGAAAAGCTAAGGTTTTGCTTCACTTCGTTCCCAAAACCTAATCTTTTCTAAGTCGGGGTTAACCTGCATGACATCACACATTTACAAAAAGACTTGAATATGCAGGTTAAACACCAAAGAGGAGAAATGGCATGGAGCAGAAGATCGGTTTCTACTTGAAAAAGCATTGGGATTAAAAAGATTTGTTTTGACTCATGATTCCGATTTTGGAAATTTGATCATAAATGCGGGCCAGAAATTTTATGGTATTATCTATCTCCGTTTAAAATCTCAGCATGTGAAAAATGTGATTGAAGTACTGGAGAAGTTTTTTAGAATCGAATTGGATATCAAAGACAGTCAAATTATTGTTGTGACAGAAGATAAAATTAGGGTAAGAAATGTCACATGAGGTTAGTGTACAGCCAGCCAGTAAAGTTTATCATGTAATGATTTTAGGTTCAGCCCGCTAAGTTAAGGAAATCGGAAAGTCACCCGGTGAATTCGCTCAACCGCTCATTAAAATTGCTACTTCAGTGGCACGTTGGTTTGATATACCGGGTGACTGGAAAACCCGAGAAGTCACCCGGTGAATTCTTTCTACCATCCACCAAACTTGCAATTTCCGTAACACGTTGGTTTGATTCACCGGGTGACTGGAGAAGGGTGACTCAGGCAGCGCATTCATCCACTAAAACAACATCGCCGACCCTACATAAAGCCCGCCGGCGCCATCCTGAGGATTGAGGGGGAAGCCATAATTGACGGTAATGATATTGTTTTTATTGAAGACGATATAAAGTCCGGCGCCAATCGTGTGATGGGGGCGCTGTTTCTCAGTATTGAAAAAGAAACTATAAGATTCACCGGGTACACCTGAGAGGTCGGTTTTATGGGTTTGGGTGATGTAGGCCATGTCGTAAAACCCTGAAATGCTGGTAAAAAATTCTTGTTTGAGCAGGCTGAAATTCCAGATATTGAACTTTGTCTCGAAATTTCCAAGCAAAAATCCATCGGCTACTACCCGGTTACGCATGGCGCCGCGAAGGTTGTATGCCCCGCCTATTCCATCCTGGCTCAGACGACCGTCAAAATGAGTGGGTAGCATGTAAAAGGGGATATCCCCCCAAAGTTTCGACTGGCTGCTGGCTCTGAACGAAAAAGTAATATTGTCGTTCATCACGCTTTTATGTTGCCGGTAAGTAAGCACCAGCTTTGCAAAAGCATGATCGCTCATCATACCGGGAGAAATCACCATAAAGCTCTCAGCCCAGATTCCGTTGGTGCAAAAGCAATGTTCATTGCGCGTGTCGTAGATCAAACCCAGGGTAAACAAATTGATATTTCCTCCTGATTGTTCCTCTTCGGGCAGGATTCCCCAAGTGGTGTATTGCTCAAACAGCGTCGGAACTTCAATTTCAGGGGAGGGATTATCGGAAGAGGTATCTATCTCAACATCTTTGGCATTGATGTCAAATTGGTTGAAAGAGAAGCCTGTGAGCAACCGCAGTTGATTTCCTGCAAGATTTCGCTGAAGATCGAGCCTGATACGAAGCAGTTTTCGTTCATGGGCATAATAAAAACGATTGACAAAAGAACTGCTTTCCGGGTCGGTTAATGCTTTATGATAAACCGCATTTTGCCCGTTGAATCCGAAAAAGTCCATCTTTTCATCCCGCAGGTAACTGGCCTCAAACATCACTCTGGTATTTCGGAGCAGTGAAGTGCTTTCGAGCAACGCCTGGGCGTTGAGTGTTCCTTTGGTAGTATTGGTGAGTTTGATATACAGATACTGGTCAAAGTCAGGGGATTGTTTTGTTTTACCGTAATCAAACAGGTTGATCACAGCGCCATATTTTATCCCCAGATCGGAGTCGTACGAAAGTACCGGAATAGCGCCAAAGCCATACTGCCGGTGCTTTTTTTCGGACGAATTGGGTGAAATGGAATCAGCTTGCCCCATCAGTAATGAAGTAGCCAAAGTCAAAAATATGACGATTACCCATTTCATTTTTCGCTGCTTACATTGTTGTTGGTCATGTACGATTTAAAAACATTTTCCAGCTCATTTCTGTCAGTCAGCCCCTCCTTCGAAAAGATAATCTCGCTGTTTTGCAGCAGCACAAAGTAAGGAACACTTGCAATTTTGAGCGCCTTCACCAATTTTTTACTAGCGTCAGCATTAATTTTCACGATTTGAATGTGTTCGTGGTACTCAATTGCAAGGCTGTCAATCATTGGCATCATCTGGCGGCAGGGGGCGCACCATGGGGCGTAAAAGTCAATAAACACCGGTTTGTCCGAATTTAGCAGGGCGGCATACTCATCAGGTTCCATTTTGTTTTCACCATCAGCAAGGGCGCCGGGTTCAACGATAACCGGATAATCAAGAAGATTCCATTCCATGATGCCGCGTTCGAGGTTGTAAACTTCGGTGTATCCGTTCGAAACAAGAATTTCTGCGGCTCTTTTGCTGCGCCATCCGGTGTTACAATAAAGATAAACCGGTTGATTTTTTGGCAGGAGTAAAAGTTTTTGCCTGAAATCCATCGCGTAATAATTCAGTTGGCCTGAGCCTTCAATATGTCCGTTTGAAAATTCTGACGTTGTGCGCACATCGAGGAGTGAGCCATTTTGTTTGTTGATCAGTTTCCGGAAGTCTGGTGAATTTACATGCGTAACATCGGTGTTTTGTGCCTCGCATGACACAAATACCAACATGAGCAGCAGCGCTAAAAGGGTGTTTCTAAACATGAAAATTAATTTTGTTGAGACATTAGTATGGTAAATCGGCGTAACCTGACAAATGGACGGTCAATTTGTACCAAACCATTTTTACAAAAGTCCAAAAACGTTTTAAAAATCAAATACAGATTGGGTTTATTTAGAACTACCGGAAAACTGATGAATAATTTTTTCTTTAGCTTCTTTCAGTTCTGAATCAATCAGCTCTTTGTGAAGACTGGCGGCTATTGCTTTTTCGAGGAAAGCGCTTTGGTTTTCATAACACTTGCAGGCATCACACATTATAGTGTGTATTCTGAGCTGCATTTTTTCCTTGCGCGATAGTTTGAAATGAAAGTTTTTCTCAATCAATTCAGTTGCTTTAATGCAGGAAAGAAATAAAATGTGTATCAACTTTTTCATGCGCTCTAATTTTTAAACCATTTATTATCAATGCAATCTCTAAGCTGAAGTTTAGCCCGGTGTACGATTTGCCAGAAATTGGTCGGGGTGATACCCACTTCCTGACAAATTTCTTCGCCGCTTTTTCCTGAGAGGTATTTCAGCTTTACGCATAAGTTCCATGTTTCGGGCAAAGCATCGAGGCATAGCTTTAACACTCCGGCGAAATCATCCTGGTCGAGGAGGTGGCTGTCTTCGTGCCAGTTCTGAGGAGCGCGTTCTTTTTTCCACGAACTGTCGTCCTCGAAAAATGTTGAAAAAGAGCTGCTTTCAGTGAGAACGGGCTGGTGCACCTTTTTGCGGTAATAGTCAATGATTTTATGATTCAGGATGGAGAAAAGCCACGTTTTGGCTGAACTCTCACCCTTGAACGTTTCATGCTTTTCCACCGCAACCAGGAAAGTCTCCTGCACCAGGTCTTCGGCTATTTGTGTTGATGAAGTCTTGTGGTAAGCCCACTTCAGCATTTCGTCAGTGTATAGGGCAACCCAATCCTTCAAAAGTTTTTTATCCATGAGGTTGTTAGATTTTTGGCAAACTTAACAATTCTTCTTTTGTTTGGTTTTGATTTATAAAGCACTGATTTGTTATTTTGTGTCGGCAATAAAACAACTTAATTTGATTTTCAACGATTTTTTTACCCCACCCTTCCCATAGGGATCCCTTCGGGAAAAGGGAGTAAATCGTTGAAAATCATTGCTCCCTTCAGGGTTGGGGTAAACAATGATTTTCAACAAATAGAGTCTTCTTGTCGATACTATTTAGTATATTGAATCTCGGTATTGCTTTTCTTTGCAAAATGTTATCAATATAATTTCAACCCGGATAAATGCACTTCATTAACAAATATCGTAAGGGAATGCCACTCCCAAAGAAGATGCTCGAGGATACAATGTATCGTATCTATTGGCTGATCAATTATTTCAAAAATGGAAAGCAAATCAAAACGGCGTTGTTTTATCCCCAGTTTCCGAGTAAAAGTACTGTGCTGCACAAAGCCTTTCGCTATTTGAACTTCAATATTACCAACAATCCGGAAAAGATTCATTCTGTAGCGATTTTCTGGTACGACTGGACTTTCAGTGAGCCGGACGGCAAAGTTTTAGAATTAGCTAAAACAAAAAAAGTGGTGAACCTTCATTGCAACGACATCTCCAAAAGTTATGTGGATGAAGTATTCAATAAAATATTTGGGTATTCCAGCCTGGTTGATTGCACAAACTACACTGGCCTGATGGTTAAAAAGAACGAGATCAATGCCGTGCACGATGGGGAAATTGTTCAGGGGCCGGTTGCCAGGGAGCAAGGTTTTGTTTATCAGAAATTGATCAATAATGTTGTCGGGGGCAAATTTGTGGCCGACATGCGGGTTCCGGTCATTGGCGGGAAAATCCCACTGGTATTTGTCAAGTACAAAACCCTTGAAACCCGCTTTGGGTTGTTTAAAAGATTTCATCACCGCTTGAAGAATGCTGAAGTGCATCCTCCGGACAAGCTTTTTTCGGCAGATGAGATCGAAAAAATCATCCTTTTCTGTAACGAATTCGGTCTTGATTATGGCGAAGTGGATGTGCTGCGCGATCTGGACGATGGCAGGATTTACCTGATTGATGTCAACAACACCCCAACCGGGCCGCCATACCTGGATAAGAAGGCAAAAAAAGAAGCATTGCAGGCAATGGCCAGTGCGTTTGCGGAGGCTTTTATTTAGTGCCAGCAAGAAAACTCTTAATGTAGAAAATCATTGTTTACCCCAACCCTCCCGAAGTCTCGGGATAAATTCCGGGAGCAATGATTTTCAACGATTTACTCCCTTTAGGGTGGGGAAAGGAAATCGTTGAAAATTTATTTTAAGGAGTTTTCTTGCTGGCACTATTTAACCAAATCATCAACAATTTCATGGCTAAATTTGTGTTGTTTGTCCAGGAAATGAATCTGCATTTGCCATGAGCCCATTTTCTTTTGGTTCGGAAAAGAGCTTGAAAATTCAGACTATTGGCTTGTTTGTGAACTGATCAACTGAATAATTTGTTGATGTACAAAAACTTTTAAAACGTATTTTTGCAGAAAAACTATTAATAATGCCGGAAGTTTTCAGAAAGCTTGGTTTTGTCTTTTAATTTTTTTCCAATGAGGGGCAAGAACCTATGCATATTCATGTAAGGAAGGCGGAGGTTTTGCGAAGTTTTGGGTCGAGCCTGTTGAACTTGATTTTGCTCAGGGGTTGAAAATAAAAGACCTGAAGATTGCCGAAGAGTTAGTTATAGAAAATATCGAATTGATTAAAGAAAAATGGTATGAAGTACATGGTAGCTGAATTGATTTTCATTGCGAAAAAGGCATGGTATGAAAATGGAATGATCTGTATCTTACTTGAAGATTCAAGAGAAATTCGTTTTCCTGTACGATTGAATGAACGTTTAAAAAATGCTACTCCTGAGGCACTAAACAATATCGAAATTATTTGTGCTGGCGCCGGATTGCACTGGCCTGAGCTTGACGAAGATCTGTCTTTAATTGGAATCATGGAAGGGCGTTACGGGATAAAAGCGAAGGAGTGATTTTCTTCTTCATAGTATTAGTAATCATTTCATTATTATTCCAATCACAACTCTTTTTCCGCCCAAAACCCCTAAGTGAAACTTCTTTTTCTATCTGCTATGATTTTGCTGTTCAATATTTCACCCCGCAGAACCATCACAAAACTTTGGGTATGGCGGGGAATAAAATTCAAAAAGAAGGATTTCTGGCCATTGCTAATAACTGAATAAGAATTTGCACGATCAACTATTTCTATCGTAGTCTTTTGTCTTAAATGACCTGTAGTTCAATTAATTTTTAATCAACATTTTCAAGATGCCTGTTTCCAAATCGCTCACTTCCAACCTGCTATTGCTGCTAACTGCGATTATTTGGGGATTTGCCTTTGTGGCGCAGCGCGCTGGCATGGAGCATGTCGGGCCGTTTACTTTTAATGGAATCAGGTTTTTGCTGGGATGTGTCACCTTATTGCCACTGCTGTATTTTCAGGGGAAAACTGTAAATCGCAAAGGTTTAGCAGAAGGAAAATGGAGTCGGGATGATGTTGCCGGTGGGTTATTGGCCGGATTGGTCATGTTTATGGCTGTAAGTTTGCAGCAAATAGGGATAGTCCATACAACAGCGGGCAAGGCTGGTTTTATCACAGGATTGTATGTAATTTTGGTTCCGGTTGTTGGGATTTTCATCAGGCAAAAAACATCCATCACTGTTTGGGCTGGCGCTGTGGTTGCAGCCATTGGTCTTTATTTCCTGAGTATTACAGAAAATTTTACCCTTGCCATGGGTGATTCATTTGTTCTGATCAGTGGGTTGTTTTTCACCTTTCACATCCTGATAATCGGAAAATTTTCGGCCAGAGCAAACATTATCAGGTTGTCGGTATTACAGTTTTTCGTCTGTGCGGTGTTGAGCCTTGTTGCTGCCTTTGCTACTGAAACCATTGAGCTTTCAGGAGTTACTGATGCTGTCATTCCCATACTCTATGGGGGAATCTTTTCCGTTGGAATAGCTTACACCCTGCAGGTTGCCGGACAAAAACACGCCCATCCGTCAGCAGCCTCCATCATCCTAAGCCTTGAATCGTTGTTTGCAGTTATCGGAGGCTGGCTCATTTTGAATGAGCTGATGACTGCCAGGAACCTTTTCGGTTGCGCACTGATGCTTTCGGGGATGATTATGGCGCAGTTGCGCTTTGGTAGTAAAGCATCAGCAATTGGTTTACCCGCCAGTCAGGAAATCCAGTCTGATAATTTGCAGTAACTTTGCCGCATAAGCAGCAGCCTGTTCTGTCGCTGCTTTTGCTTTCGGGCAAAAGGAGAGGAAAGTCGGGACAACGCAGAGCGCCATACTTCCTAACGGGAAGGTCCCGCTCATACGGGAACAGCCAGTGCCACAGAAAATTACCGCTGATGTCGGTTCTTCCGGCAGGCAAGGGTGAAAACGTGAGGTAAGAGCTCACGCGTTGCGTTGGCGACATCGCACCGGGGTAAACCTTATGGGTTGAAAGGCCATGTATATCGCGGCTCCACTACAGTGGAATACAGGCTGCTCGTCGAAATGCCGGAACTCCGGCATGCCGTGAGGGGTAGGTCGTTAGAGCCATGCTGCAAAGCCTGGCCCAGATAAATGACAGAAACTCCCGCTTCGGCGGGATGACAGAATCCCGCTTACAGGGCTGCTGCTTTTTTTTATTGGGAAAATGGGGGAATGGAAAAATGGAGTGATGGACTGGTGGAATAATGGAATGATGGAGTGATGCTTGCCCGACCCCGACGAAGGAGGGGGCGGGGAGTGATGTGAAGAAAGCCCCGAGGCACGAGGGGATTGCAGCCCTTTACCGGTTGATTGGCGATAATGATGGATCCAAAACCTGTCAGTGTGCAATCCCGCACGTACGGGACTGACAGGGTTTTGTGATAACAAGAAAAAACAGGAAATTACAAAGTACACAACAACAATGACAACCCGATGCCGCAAGCGCGGCAGCAACCTGACAACAATGACAACATTTAATTATCCGCGAACCCATGACCAAACAGACTGAACAAATTTTTACCCCAACCCAGGATGAACTTTCCAAATTGGCCAAAGCTATGAGCCATCCGGTTCGAATTTATGTTCTCGAACTTTTATCCAAACAATCCTGCTGCTACAGCGGCGATCTTTCAGAGGAACTTCCAATTGCCAAATCCACATTATCGCAGCATTTGAAAGAATTGAAAAAGGCAAATCTTATTCAGGGAGAAATCGAGCCTCCAAAAATCAAGTATTGCCTTAACCGGGAGACCTGGGAGCAGGCGCATCAGCTTTTTCACGGACTTTTTGGGAGCCAAGTGAATTCATCATCCTGTGAACCTGAATAGAATTTCTGTTGGTAGATTCGGATAAAAAATCCTCCAAAAATTTGCTTTTACAAAATATTCGTTACTTTTGTTCGTAAATTAACGAACAATAATTTTTAAAACTTAAGCAAAATGGATATTAAAGTATTGGGCACCGGTTGCACAAAGTGTAAAAACCTTGAAAAAGTTGTGCGCGATATGGTCGAAACCATGGGAATTGAAGCCCGGGTGTCAAAAGTTGAAGATATCATGGATATTATGGCTTATGGCATAGCCACCACACCAGCACTTGTGATTGACGGAAAAGTAGTCATGAAGGGGCGCGTTCCGTCGAATGATGAAATCAGGAAATTATTAACCCAATAAATAACAGAACGATGAATAAATTTTTCTTTATTCCGGTTATGCTACTGATGTTGATGCCGGATTTGTACCTACAGGCTCAGGTAACTATCAGCCAGTCAAAAGACAAAGATATTGTTGAGGTTTATTATTTCCATCTTACCCGGCGCTGTATGAGTTGCAAAACGGTTGAAGCTGAGACTGAAAAGGCCATTAATGAATATTTCCCCGAAAAGGTCAAAGATGGGACAATTATTTACAAAGTGCTTAACCTTGAAGAGGGTGACAATGAAAAGGTGGCTGAGAGCCTGGGAGTTTCGGGGCAGACATTGCTGGTAAAACATGGGGATAAACAGGCTGACATTACCAACAAAGCCTTCATGAACACAAGCAATCCCGAACGGCTGAGGAAGCAGGTGAAAGCGGGAATTGAAAGCGTCCTTTAGAAAAATCAATCTTCATGCAGGAGTTCCTTTATAACCTTTACGACAGCGCGCAGTTGCCGTTCATCTCCGCTTTGGCGCTCGGCCTCATGACAGCCATCAGTCCATGCCCGTTGGCCACCAATTTAACAGCCATTGGTTTTATCAGCAAAGACCTTGAAGATCGCCGGAAGGTATTTCTGAACGGCATCATTTACACGCTTGGCCGGGCGATTTCATATACATTCATCGGTTTGCTTTTTTACTTCTTCGCCGATCAGCTAAATTTCCTGCAAACAGGAATTGTTATTTGGGGTGAGAAGATTGTCGGCCCTTTGCTGGTGTTAATCGGCATTTTTATGCTCGATGTAATTAAAATAAATTTTCCGGGCATGGGCAAATTCAGCGAAAAGATGGAGGAAAGAAGCCGGTCAGGGTGGTGGGGAGTGCTGCTGCTTGGGATTGTATTTGCCTTGGCTTTTTGTCCTTACAGCGGTGTGCTTTACTTTGGCGCATTAATCCCGCTTACCATCAGCAGTCCGGGAGGAATGTACCTCCCTGTTGTTTTTGCCCTCGCAACCGGTATTCCGGTGATCATCTTTGCATGGTTCCTCGCCTTCTCAATCGGTAAGGTAGGCGCGATGTATAACAAGATCAGGACTTTTGAAAAAGGGTTCCGGAAGGTGATAGCTGTGCTGTTCATCCTGGCCGGAATTTACCTGATCTACATGACCTATTTTGGAAGTTAACTTTTAAAATCAAATCACTGATGGAGCTAAACAAAGAGTTGAAATTCCTGTTCTGGATCATTTTTTTCTTTCTGCTGGCTTTTTTTATGCCATTGGAAAATGTCAATTTCAGACAGGCGGTTGATGCCACGCTCGACCTTACCCGATGGTATGCGCAGGAGCATGTGATATTGTGTTTATTGCCGGCTTTTTTTATTGCCGGGGTGATTTCTATCTTTGTGAGCCAGGCGGCAGTGCTGAAGTATTTTGGAGCAAAAGCCAAAAAGTGGGTAGCCTATTCAGTGGCTTCGGTTTCAGGTACCATTCTGGCCGTTTGCAGTTGCACGATTTTGCCGCTGTTTTCAAGTATTTATAAACGCGGTGCAGGATTAGGGCCTGCCATTGCTTTTCTGTATTCAGGTCCGGCGATAAATATTTTAGCCATCATTCTTACTGCCCGCATTTTGGGGTTTGAAATGGGATTGGCCAGGGTGATTGGCGCCGTGGTATTCGCAGTGGTTATAGGATCTGCCATGGCACTTATTTACCGGAAAGAAGAAAAAGCCAAGGCAGCAGAACAAGTCAACTTTCCGGATGTACCGGAAAAAAGACCATTTTGGCAAACCTCGCTGCACTTCTTCACCCTCGTACTGATCCTGGTTTTTGCCAACTGGGGCAAGCCTGGTGAAGGGGTCACTGATGGCGCCTGGTACTTGATATGGTCAAACAAATGGCTGATCACCGCTGCCTTTGGGTTGGTGTTGATGTATTCATTGATTTTTATCCTGAGAATAAAATGGCAATGGGTAGCTATTGCAGCTCTCGCGACTGCAATTTCAGGGTTTCTAACTCCGAATCCATTGGTTCCAATGGTAGTTGCCATTACCGGATTGAGTGTGATTACCCTCTTTGACAAAAAGGATGATGACAATCGCGAGTGGACCATTTCTTCATGGGATTTTGCTAAGCAGATCATGCCGCTTCTCGCTCTGGGTGTGATTGTCGCAGGGTTTCTGCTTGGGTCAACCCACGATGAAACCCAGATTCCGGGCATTATTCCGGGTCAATGGATTTCGAGGCTTGTAGGCGGAAATTCAGTCTTTTCCAATTTCTTCGCTTCGGTGGTAGGAGCGTTTATGTATTTTGCCACACTCACCGAAGTACCTATTCTGCAGGGGCTGTTAGCATCGGGGATGGGGAAAGGCCCTGCCCTGGCTTTACTTTTAGCCGGTCCTTCGTTATCACTTCCAAATATTCTTGTCATCCAATCAGTGATAGGTACACAAAAGACAACAGTTTATGTATCACTTGTTATTGTTATGGCAACTATTTCCGGATTGATTTTTGGTGCAATTTGATTAATCATGTTATTAAAATGGTAATTTCCAACCTACAATCGCTTTGTTTTGATACTTTTGTCACACTAAAATCTTATTCCAATGAAAAAAATCCTTTTTCCATTCCTCTTTGTAGCCCTTGCGTTTCAATTGAATTCATGTATTGACGATGAAACCAACCCTGATGGAGATCCCCGGGAAGCATTCCTTGGTACCTGGGTGGTTGATGAATCCTGTGTGCGGCTCAATTACGAGGTAGAAATCGAAGCCGCTGCTGGTAACGATACAAAGGTACTGCTCTACAATTTTGCATTGACAGGAGAAGACTACCCCCCTGCTGAGGGATATGTAACTGGTAGCACGATAAATATTCCTGAGCAAACGATTGGCGATAATTGGAAGATCGACGGTTACGGAACCCTGCAGTCAAACGGTAAAATACTTTGGTCCTACTCACTTGAAATTGCTGGCGACTCTTCCAATTGTGAAGCTGAATATTCGAAATAACAACAGAATGCTTTTTTGTGGAGTAAATGAACCCAATTTGCGAAATGAAATGAGGCTGTCTCACAAGGTCAGCCTCTTTTTTTTGTTGCTTATTTTTTTGCAAAATTTGTTTACACCATGTTTACACCAAAAAGAAACAGGGAGTTAACTGTTTTAGATAACTCCCTGATTTACTTCGAGCGGTAAATGGGGTTCGAACCCACGACCCTCAGCTTGGGAAGCTGATGCTCTACCAACTGAGCTACTACCGCGTGTAACTGCCGGCAAAATTAATCGAAATTTAGTTTCACTGTCATTGTGATTTGATTTTTTCCACTTTTTCAAGGATAATTTTCATCACTTCACCAGCCTTGCCTTCCAGATGGATGTCGGTGATGTGGTTTGTGTAACGCGAGGTTTCAGGATTTACTTCGATGACAACGGCATCGTTGCGTTTGGCGATACCCGGAATCTGATTGGCTGGAG
The DNA here is from genome assembly GCA_014860585.1 of Bacteroidales bacterium. Lineage (NCBI taxonomy): Bacteria > Pseudomonadati > Bacteroidota > Bacteroidia > Bacteroidales > Bacteroidales bacterium. The sequence continues at coordinate 50,256 of JACZJL010000093.1, forward strand.
AAACCTCACCCGTTGAGCCGATGATCAGGAACACATCGCAACTTTCGGCAGCTTCGATGGAAGCGTTGTAAGCATCCATCGGAATCCTTTCGCCGAAGAAAATGAAATCGGGCTTTAATAGATTTCCACATTTCTGACAGGATGGCGGTAGTGTTTCTAGCGAAACCTCAAAGGCGTGATAATGCGCGCTGCATCGGGTGCAGACAAGTCGCTGCGAGTTCCCGTGAAACTCATGGACAATAGTATTTCCGGCAGCCTGGTGCAGGTTGTCAATGTTTTGAGTGATCACTGATTTTAACAAACCCAATTTTTCAAACCGCACCAAAGCCTGATGGGCAATGTTGGGCTGCGCTTTCCCGAAGAAGTCATAGAAAATCTCCTTGATCACTTTCCATGAATCGAGTGGATTCCGGAAAAAATAATCCAGCTCAAGTACTTCAGGATTATACCTACTCCAAAGTCCGTCGGCGCCACGAAACGGTGGAATACCACTTTCGACCGAAATTCCTGCACCGGTAAAAGCTACCAGGTGATTTGCATTCGCAATATGAATAGCTGCTTCAGCTATTTTTTTATCCAGGTTTACCATATTCTTAAATATATCCATTCGACGGGCAAAGATAGATTTTTCCGGAGCGAAGCTATTACCTGCCAGAAAATTCCTGAAATTCTTTATTATTTTGATTCTTAGAGTCTTGGTGGCAAAAAGAAAAAGTTGCCACTCACCAAGTGATGCCTTTGGCAAAAGGCTCAATGACACAAAGATTCACTAAGTTTATGAAGGAAGAAGGTTAAATGGGCAGTGCAAGACAAAATTTCATGTAAATTTGTTTTCTTTACAAAATTTCGAAATTTTTTCAAAATGATAGTTATGGATACCGTCAAGAAAACTTGGAGCCTTTGTGCCTTCTGCCACAGGCATCACCTTGTGAGTGGCAAAATGGAATGGCCACAAAGACTCTAAGACACAAAGTTGAAAACATAGGGCTTAAGTTCCTTTGAAAGCTAACTATAAAACACAATCAATGGAAAACAAGAAAAGTCAAAGAGCATATTTACCGCTAACTCCGGAGGAGGAGGCTGTTGGAAAAGCCGTCGTAAATGCCGCTTATGTGGTACACAAAGAGCTTGGACCCGGACTGCTTGAGAAAGTTTATGAGGTTTGTTTTTGTCACGAACTGCGAAAGGCGGGGTTTGAAGTAAAAAGACAACTTGATATTCCAATCACTTTTGATGGGATAATATTTGATGAAGGATTGAGATTGGATGTACTTGTCAATAATCTGGTAATTTGCGAGTTGAAAGCTCTGGATAATGTGAATCCGGTTTGGGAGGCACAACTGCTCAGCCATTTAAAACTTACTGGGAAAAGGTTGGGCTACTTGATCAATTTCAATGTGCCTCTGATCAAAAACGGCATTAAGAGAAGGATTTCAAAATATTAGCCCTATTTAGTGGTTTTAATAGCCACAAAGACGCAAAGGCACAAAGAAAAAACTTAGTGTCTTCGTGCCTTCGTGCCTTCGTGGCATAAATTAAATGGCCACAAAGACGCAAAGGCACAAAGAGGAAAACTTAGTGTCTTCGTGCCTTCGTGGCAAAAATAAAAATTCAAGAATTTACAGAAAATAAACAGAATCATGCAAATATTTTTGGTTACCGGTTTAGATTTTTCAGTTTGATGAACCAAGTTAGATTTTTCCGGTTCGAAGTTGTATTTGTAATCATGTTTTCTCTATGAACTATTAATCGGATATTGATGTTATTACTACTGCTTAAATCAATTAATCTAACATTCATAAATAATCATGCAAACATATTTGGTTACCGGCGCTTCAGGATACATCGCATCATGGATAGTGAAATTCCTACTGGAACAGGGAGAGAAGGTTCACGGAACAATAAGAAGTCTTAAAAACAAAGAAAAGATCATCCATCTGATCGAATTGCAACAAAAGTACCCCGGGCAATTGTCCCTTTTTGAAGCCGATTTGCTCAACATGGGGAGTTTCCGCGAAGCAATGAAAGGATGCAACATTATCCTCCACACGGCTTCTCCATTCGTAATTGCAAAAATTAAAGATGCTCAGCGGGAGCTGATCCAGCCAGCACTGGAGGGAACACGCAATGTGCTCACTCTGGCCAATGAATTTCCGGAAGTAAGAAGGATCGTCGTCACCAGCAGTGTAGCCGCAATTTACAGCGATGCAGCCGACATCAACAAAACGAAAAACAACATGTTTACAGAAGAGCACTGGAACACCAAAAGCAATGCGAAGCATAATCCCTACCAATATTCCAAAACCATTGCGGAGCGTGAAGCCTGGAAGATTGCCGGAGAACAGCAGCAATGGAAATTGACCACCATCAACCCCGGTTTTGTGATGGGGCCTTCGCTGTCGCAAAGAGTTGACTCGACCAGCGTGGATATGATGCGCTCGATTATCAACGGCAAGTACAAAAGCGGCGTACCCGATCTCTACTTTGGTGTGGTGGATGTCAGGGACGTGGCAAAAGCCCATATCCTTGCTGCGACCAATGCAAACGCAACCGGCCGCCATATCTGTGTAAGCACCACTTTGTCGCTGCTGGAAATGGCCAAAATCCTGAGGGAAAAGTATCCCAACCTGCCCATTCCAAAATCGGCAGCACCCAAAATTCTCCTTTATATCGCCGGGCCGTTGATGGGTTTCTCCTGGAAATTTATCAACCTGAATGTCGGGATAAAATACAGTTTCGATAATTCAAAGAGCATCGGTTTGGGAGTAAAATACACGCCCATTCAAAAAACCCTTACCGATCATGCAATGCAGCTGGTGGAAGATGGGTTGGTGTAACTCGATTTTCAAATTTGACTCATTTTCCTAAAATTACTTCCCATGATAAGGGTTGTCTATGATAGGTTTAAAATTTGTCGGATAAACCCGACATATTTATGATAATTTGTCAGATTCGAACTTCAATTTACAAATTCTTTGTGATGAATTTTCAACGCGATGGATTTCTCAAAATACAGAGTATCTAACCATTATCATTGAAAAGTCACGCTACCACGTAAATTGCAGCAGGTCTCAGTAACGGTAGTCCTTTTCAAAAAAAAACCCGCCCGTTTCGGGGCAGGGGTCGTTACCTAACGTTACGAGAATTTTTCAGGCACCATTTCTTTAACACTTGATTGGATAGTTTCAGCCAACGTAAGAGATTGAGTGGTTTGGCTAATTGTATAAAAATCAATACCTGTACAATAAAATGGCAGGGAAATATTCAACCAATGTTGATTTTGCAATTGCAATGATTTAATCCTGGTGTTTTTAATCGTATGTTCCCAGCTTTTCACTGGTAAGATAAAATATTTTATTTTTGTAAAATAAATTATCGCAACTATGTTAAAATCAACTATTCTGGAGGTAATTGATCTTCAAAAGGAGAGAAATGAGGTGGCCGAACCCGGAATTAGCCGTGAACTGCTGTCAGAAATTTCATTAACCGGCGGTCATATCAAAATCATCAGCGGGATAAGACGATGTGGCAAAAGCACGCTGATGCGCCAGCTTATTGGCGAAGACTCAAACTGCTTATTCCTCAACTTTGAAGACCCAAAACTTACAGGTTTCGATCTGAAAGACTTTAATCGTCTCGATGAAATAATTAAAGAACAAGGCCTGAGAAACATCTATTTTGATGAGATTCAGATCGTGCCCGAATGGGAGCGGTACATCAGGGCTTTGCATGATGAAGATTATGCGGTTTTTCTTACAGGTTCGAATGCATCCATGTTGAGCATCGAGTTGGGGACAAAGTTAACTGGAAGGTACATCCCAAAAGAATTGTTACCGTTTTCGTACCGTGAGTTTTTAACTTTCTCCAACCAGGTGGCCTCGGCAGATTCGGCAGTTGATTTCCTTTGCAGGGGCGGATTTCCTGAATATCTTAAATATGGAGATGAAGACATTTTGCATCAGATACTTTACGATATTATTTACCGGGATATTTCGGTAAGATATCAGGTTAAAAGACACGAAACCTTAAAGCAGTTGGCGATTTATCTGATTACCAATGTTTCAAAAACCTTGTCATACAATCAATTACGAAAGACATTTGAGCTGGGTTCAGCAACAACCGCAATTGATTTTTTATCCTATTTCCAAAACAGCTACCTCTTGTTTGCTATCCCCTTATTTGATTTTTCGCTGAAGAAGCAAATTTATAATCCAAAAAAAGTGTACGCTATTGATACCGGTTTGGCCGGCGCCAATTCACTTTCCTTTTCAAAAGATACGGGCCGGAAACTTGAAAATGCAGTGTTTTTGCATCTTCGCAGAGATCATGACAGGATATTTTACTTTGGCGCGTCAGGCGAGTGTGATTTTGTGGTTCAGGATGAGGGGCCGGTTTTCCGATGTTTTCAGGTTTGTTCCCGCCTGGATGAGGAAAATCTGACAAGAGAAATAAAAGGCATCACAGAAGCAATGAATTATACAGGAACAAGCTCAGGGAATATCATTACCCTCGATCAGGAAGATGAGTTTGAAAAGGATGGGCTGGTGATTCATGCAATTCCCTTCTGGAAATGGGCAGGGACGGAATAAAAAACCCCGCCCGTTTCGGGGCAGGGTTTTTACCTAACGTTTATGAGAAAATTTATTTGACAACCAGTTTCCTTGTTTCAGATAATTCGGTGGTGCGGATGTTTACAAAATAAACTCCGGGGGCAAGGTGGCTGATATTCAACGCGGTATTGTTGCTGAATGATTCTCTGGCAACAGCTACACCTTTGTTATCGTAGATTTCCACTGTGATGGTTTGATCATTAGCTCCGTTTATAGATAAGTTTAGAACATCACGGGCTGGGTTGGGAAACATCCGGACGGATGATGCTGAGAATTGATCAATTCCGGTTTGCAGCAGGGTTACATTGGTTACCGCTGAAACAGAATTGGTGAGGAATGTGCCGGATGCATTGTCCACAGATTGGTCGTATTCAACCTCTAAATCAATTACCTCTCCGGTTTCAGCGCGCAGCAATTTAAAGATGATGGATTCACCGGCTGCAAAGCCATTCTTTTCCAGGGTAGTAAAATCGTTACCAAACAAAGTGATGGTTTGGTTTTGGCTGTTGGAATTGATTTGCACATAGCCCCAAATCTTACCTGATTCATCAAAAGCGCCGATCATATCACCTGCATTGAAATCAACAAGCGAATTAGCAAGGAAAACGACTGACTGGGTGTAAGGGGTCATTTTGATTGTTCCCCATCCTGTTTCCATCGAATTGAATGATTGTGCAGGAGTGAAATTGCTTTTGAGTCCGCCACATTCCGGGAAGGTTACAGTTACCGCATTGGCTAACTTGATTTTGTAAGCTTTGCCCGGCTCAAAAGTTTCGAGCGTGTAAACTTCAAACTGAGGCCAGAATATCTGTGTGCCGATCAGCTCCTGTATGATAACCACCTCATTCAGGTTACCGCCAAACATCTCCATCACATCAGCCGGACATTCAGAAAGTACCGGCAGATAGCTCCAGCCGGCAGGTATCGTCATTGTTCCTGAAACATAATCTGCCCCGCCAATCATAAACTCAACATCTTCGGTCACTTTGGCCACGTAGCCTGAATTGCTGTTCCAGTTGCCGATGGTGTTAACACCTTGTTGAGGCCAATACATCGTAGTCAGGTTGCTGAGTATGGTCAGGTTGCTGACAATGGGGGCAAACAGATCTTCCACGGCAGGAGTAAACGGAACAATGTAACTGGACATGCTGTTCCATCCCTGATTTAGTATAAAGTATTGAATATAAGCGGCTTTTAGACTTGTGAGCATGGAGATTCCCAGGCTTTGGAAATTTCCCTGGCTGGGCTGGTTGGGATCATAAGTAGCTATTGCGGTAAATTCTTCGGGATTTCCGCATCGGCTCAATCTCCAGTGGAAAGGTTCACCGGAATCAAATCCGTCTTTTTCGGGAGTTGTGGGGTCATCTGCATAGGCCATAAATCCAACATTACCGGTTCCGGTCCATTGAATGGCGCCGCCGCAGGTTTCTTCACCGTCGTCGTTGAGGAAGAAAACACCAATCCAGTCGTAGGGCGCAAGCGGTTCTCCAAAGATTTCAGGCGCAGCATCAACGGGAATGATAATGATGTGCTGGCTGCCGGTAACAGCGTAATTCCAGGGACTTAAACATGGAAGCGCATTGACGGTAATTGTCCAGTCCTGCGTGTTGCCGGCTTCGGCGGTAACGGTGTAAACAACCGGGTTGGTAAAGTCGTTCGGGGTTACCGCACTCACCTGAGTGACGGTTCCTACCATGGCAGATGCTCCATCAGATAAGGTAAAAGTAGCGACCAGATCAGAAAGATTTGCATTCTCAAGAACTTCAAGGGTTATTGACGATGTAACAGGATCAATTTGCCCGTTTACATCATTAAACAATGATGGGTTTTCTTCAGTATTAAAAGAAAAAGACAAGATGTTTGCTATTATACTTGGCGGACAATTGGCCGTTGCCGATTGCTCGATATAGTATTGTGTACCGGCGCCGGTAAAAAGCTGATTTCCTTCACCATCCAGCAATTCCCATGAGTGTTCTGCATTATATAGTCCATCACCGTAATAAATGAAAGTTATCAAATCTCCTTCTTCGGCATAAACCGGTAATTCATAGACCACCCCTGCCGGTTTGGTGATATAATCATAATATAGTACCCAGTTAATGTAAACCTGAGCCCAATCGCCAAACCAACCATCGTTGTACTGCGAGTATAAAGTCAATTTATGCCTGCAACCATCGTAAACATCTATAACCCTTGAAATTGTATTGTTTTCCAGGTTGCCATCGCCACCCGGATCGGAAACAGTAAGTACCACGTCATAAGCGCCTGCAACAGCAGGTGTCCAGTCGGGGAAAACCAAATCGGTTTCCTGAATTGAACCGAGGTTGGTAACACTTAATGTTTCGCTGTAATCGTCCCCGATCTCAACGGTAACATCGAAAGATGCGGCGCTCAATCCGTAATTTCCGACTTTCACATTCACAGGTGTTGTTTCACCCACGCCAAATCTATCTTTTACCACTTCCGGGGTTTCCACATAAAAGGCCACGGCATCTACTTCCTCAAGCACCAGCGGATCTTTAATGGCAAAACCCGAAATCCATGTTTCCAGATTGTTTGTAAGGGAAGTGAATAAACCGGTGGTAATATCGTAGTAACCATAACGGTCGTCACCCAATCCATGGGCATAGGAATAAAGCCGGTTCAAAGTTGGTTCGTAGCTTAATGCCTGAAAGTTATCTGCGTTGAAACCAATTGGCCCAATCACAGTCTTTGTTCCCGTTGCCGGATCAATCTTTACAAGCTGTTCGGCACTAATATCAATAGAATACAAATAACCATCCGGAAGGAACTCGAGGCCTAATGTACGGTCAAGAATAAGACTCGTTCCACTGATCTCAGTCATTTCAAGGGTGCCCAGATCAATGGTGCATAAAGACTTCCACAATGAAGTTGGATTGATTACTATCATATACATGGTGGATGTTGCCGCATCATAAGCCATACTCATTGGTATAACCGATGCTCCGTTAAGCAACAGCGGCCCGATCGGAACCTCAATGCCATTGTCAGTTTTGATAATCAGACGATTATTATGTCCGTCAGCAACATAACACACACCATTAACAAAAGTTGCATCCACTTCTTTCGGATAGGTAAAAGAAGGATCAACGGTATTATCGGCAATGAAGGTCTGTTTCCCTGTAATCACATCTACGCTTACAAACTCCAGTTCGTTAAAGTTGTTGGCATAAGCGCTTTTAGTATAAACAAACGGCCCTAACAGTTCGCCATTGGATACCCCCGTTCCGCCATTGCCGATGTCATTTACAGCAGTTACGCGGTAAGCATAAAATCCAAATGCCGGCAGGGTGTTATCAATAAAAGGCTGAGTACCCGACCAGTTGTTAGCCAGCACCGTGCTGTCGGGCATTCGGACAAGTGTGTACCCGGTTGCACCAGTAAAATATCCTCCGTTTAATCCTTCCGTAGGTTCATCCCAGGTGATTTCTGCGTCATTGCCATTATTTACCGGTATTAAAAGTACATTGGCAGGTGCTGCGGGAACGTCCTCTCCTACATAAACCGTTACAGTAGTTTTTGGGCTGTTGCCGTTGCTGTTGGTAGCGAAAATTTCATATTGATACACCCCAGGCTGGGTGGGAGTATCGGTAAAGGTTTCTGCGGCACCGATAACGGGAGAAGTGTTTTCGTGAATCAAAACATCATTGCGGTATATGGAAACAGAAGACAATGAAGGAAGCGGACTCCCCGATTGCGTTATTGAAGGGTTGGTCCATGCCAGTTCGGCAGACAAAGCGCCCATGGCTGCCGGTGTAACCGCGAAATCATCAATGACCTCGGGAGCTTCTGGAGAGCCAACATAACCGAAAACAGTGAAGGGCGCTCCCTGCTTGTAAATTATGCCACCCAGACTGGACCAGGTAGTTCCATTGTTAAATGTAGTTATTGCATTCCCGGTAATGGGCTGTCCGGTAATGGTAACAGGGATTATAGCTGCAGGGCCATATCCGGCAGAGCCTTCAATAGTATAATCAATCCAATAGGTTCCGGGCTGAAGTTCCAGACCGGGAGTTCTGCAATCAACCACCATGACGGGGCGATTGGTCTGTGTCAGGTTATTGCCCCGGTAACAATTCGCCCATTCGGTGTTGATAAGCCTGCTGGTAACCAGGTTGCCCCAAATGACAGTTCCCCCTGCATTGGGCGCAGCGCTCCATACCTGTATGTAAGCATTTTGGATCGGTGAAGGAGAGGTAGGGGAAGTTGACTGGTATGCGTACAATCGAATAACATCAATCGCCCAACTGTCAGTACCACTAACCACTAAATCATCCGACATTCGGTAATTGGGCCAGTTCACCTGATAGCCAGCCTGCTGATATGGCGCATTGGTAAAGGAGAAGTCAGCCCCTCCCACACCCCCGCCGGGATGGGTTACGAATGGGCCGTTATCAAAAAGTTTACTAATTCCTCTTGTGCCGGTTTGCTCTTTAGGCAATTCTGAATGTTTTGGCAACACGCCGGGCGCCATTTTAGTAGCTTGAGGTGTAATGCCATACTGCCGCATGATCCTTATTATCTCATCATCATCGGGCAACGTTGTTTCCTGAGAAAATGATACAGCACTGATGAGCATTAAAAACACCAGTACAAAACCTGTTAATGTAAATCTTTTCATAAATTGAAATGTTTAGTTATTAATAAAAAGTGAATGATTAATCTATTTATTGTCATCATTGTCTGAAACCGGCTTACTAAAGCGTTGAATGATTCCTTGCAGAACCCTTGTTTCTTCAGTGATCTTTGAAATGATCTCCTCCTGGTCGGGGGTTGCGTCATTGTTTTTTGAGCTTAACCTGATTTTTGGCACTCTGCCTCCTTTTGTTGCTGCTTTTTTACTTTTTGCCATGGCATTGAAATTTTTGCCAAAAGTAGGGTCGGCTTCTTCCTGCGCCAAATTTTGGGGTATATCAATTCTATTACAAGTGTAGAAAAAGGATAGTACAATTCTATTACAAGCTCTGACAAAGAGTTGGATTACAGATGATTGTGTAATTTTGGTGTAACTAGTGCCAGCCAGAAAACCTTAATGTAGAAAATCATTGTTTACCCCAACCCTCCCGAAGTCTCGGGATAAATTCCGGGAGCAATGATTTTCAACGATTTACTCCCTTTTCCCGTAGGGATCCCCTTGGGAAGGGCTGGTTAAATAAATCGTTGAAAATCTATTTTAAGTAGTTTTCAGGCTGGCACTAACTAAAAAGTACTGAGAAAGGTTGTGATGGAGATATTGGAGTTGGTAAGGTTTAGTTGTTTCCTCAGCCTTACCCTTGCCTGTTCGATGGCGCGAACGCTCTGCCCGGTGATGGAGGATATTTCTTTGGTATTCATATCCAAAAACAGAAATGCACACAGCCGCTTTTCATTCAGCGTAAGATTGGGGTTGATTTTAGTCAATTTCTCATAAAACTCATTGTACACCTCAGTAAACCGGAGTTCGAACTCCTTCCAAACCATTTCATTTTTGTCTTTCTCAAATTCGTCAATGATATTGAGCACTGCGAATTGGTTTTCACGCTTGAAATGCGGCACTTTTTCTTTCAGCAGTTTTATGAGTTCGATCTTTCTTTCATTGATTCTGACCATATTCAATGCCTGTGTGGTCAATTCCCTGTTCAGCCTTTCGAGCTTAATATCCTGAATTTTCTTTGTCAACAGGTTGTTCCTGATTTTTATGCGTTGCTTCTGGTTCAATAAAAACAGCACGGAAACACCAAACCCAATGATCAGGCCTGAAATAATCAGAATTAATCTCAGTCTGGACTGCTGGTGTTCATGTTCTTTTTGAAGTTGACCGTAATTGTATTTCAACTCCATAGCCATCAAATTTTGATCTGCCAACGCTTTATCGTACCAATTCCGAAGATAAATATACCTGTCTAAGTACTTGTATGCCAATTCGTGATGCTGCAGTTGCCTGTGAATCTTGTGAAGACGATAAATAAATTCGATCCTGAGTTTTGGCAAGATGCTGTAAACTGAGTCTTCGAGCGCCAGATTAAAATACCTTATTGATTCATCGAAATTCTCTCTCTTTTGATAAAGTATCGCCAGGTTGGCATAGATAGTTGATCTGCTTTGTCCGCCGGAAATATCCGGGCTGATACTATCGAGCAATCGCAATGCTTCGAGCGATGTTTTTTCTCCTTCGTCAAGATCATTATTATTGATGCTTACACTTGCTAAATTGGCAAGGTAGTAGGCAAAAAGGAGTGTGTTTTTTGACTCCTTACTCATTTGTAAAACACGATCAAGGTAGATTTTCGCGCTGTCCATATCACCATTTCTATGATGGTAAACGCTCATCTGGTGATAATTCACTATGAGATTTTCGAGGTTCCCGGTTTGTTTATCAATTTCAATGGCTTCATTAAAATAATCTCTGGCCCTTTCTAATGAACTTTTTTCCAGGTAAAGATTTCCGATGTCGGTGAGTGTACGCGAATAAAGTGCAGAATCTCCGGCTTCTATGCTCAGGTCGGCCGCTTTAAGGAAATGATCCAGTGCAATGTCGGAGTTGTTGATCCTGAAATTCAATTTGCCAAAGTAAAAATTTACCAACGCCTCTAAACCCGGGTCATCTGCTTTTTTCAGGTTCTGCTGAGCCAGGTTCAGCATTTCGAGCGCTTCCGCATTTTTAAAATTTGCCATGTAAATTCTTGAGGAAGTAATGGCAAGATTAATTACTCCCGACTGATAATTGATGGAATCGCTGACATCAATCAGCCTGCTGATTTCGGCAAGTTTCAATGAATCATAGGTGAGGTTTTCGCCAAATACAACATTCAAACTGTCAATTTCACTTTTCAGACCGGCATGTTCCAACTGTGGTTGATGCTGGCAGGAAGCCACAATCAATACGAATCCAATAAAATAAAAACCAATAACCTTGTCTATGTGAATGATTGACAGACACAACCTGATTAATGACTGAAATTTTGTTTTAAACTTTACCACCATCAAACATTGGTTTTTACCAGGGCAAAGATATTCAAATAGCTGCAAACCGTTTGGATTAGGTTCACTGCATGTCCTAATTTTAAAACATGCTGCAAAATGATGTTTTGATAAAGAGATCAATCTGCTTTCAAACAAAAAACCCCGCTCCTTTCGGGGCAGGGTTTTTACCTAACGTTTATGAGAATAGTTACCTGATTACAAGTTTCCTGGTTTCAGATAATTCGGTGGTGCGGATGTTTACAAAATAAACTCCGGGTGCAAGGTGGCTGATGTTCAAGGCGGTATTGTTTCTGAATGATTCTCTGCCAACAGCCACACCTTTATTATCGTAGATTTCCACTACAATGGTTTGATCATTGGCTCCGTTTATGGAGAAGTTTAGAACATCACGGGCTGGGTTGGGAAACATCCGGACGGATGATGCTGAGAATTGATCAATTCCGGTTTGCAGCAGGGTTACGTGGGTGATGGCTGCGAAGGAGTTCGTGTAAAAGGCGCCGGTGGTGTTGTCGAAAGTCTGGTCATAGTCCACCTGCAGGTCAATTACTTCGGCGGTTGAATTGCGATAGAGACGCCAGGTAATTTGCTGGCCTTCTTCAAATCCGGTTTGCGTTGAGGATGTCTGATCGTTTCCAAATAAAGTGACAACCTGATTTTGACTGTTGCCGTTGATGATCATGTAACCATAAACGGTGTTGTCTGCACCGAAAGCGCCGATCGCATCGCCTTCGGCAAATTGGATGAGGCTGCCATTGGTGAAGGCTACCACCTGCATTAAGGGCGACATATTGAGTTTTCCCCAGGGAGTCTCAACGCTGTTTTCCCGGATTGTGGCCGGGGCTGTCGCATTCTTTGTACATGCAGGGAAAGTTACCCCGAACTGGCTTGTTGTCTTGGCTTTGTAAGCTCTTCCCGGAACGAGGGTCTGGAGGGTATTTATGCCCATTGCCGGCCAAAATACCTGGGTTCCGACCAGATCCTGAGCGATGACAACACTGCTGACATTGGAGCCAAGCACTTCCGAGAGGTTGACTTCACATTCGCTAAGAACCGGTAAATATGACCATCCCTGATTCACACTGAGTTGGCTGGAGGCTAGATTCATTCCGCAAACGGAGAATTCAACATCTTCGGTCAACTTTACGGCGTAACCACTTTGGTTGTTCAGGTTGCCAATGGAATTCACATTTTCACCCGGCCAGTAAATCTGGGTAAGGTTTTGCATGATGATCAGATCATCAGCTAAAGGAGCAAATAGATCTTCCACATCCGGAGTATTGGGGACGATATAGCTTGAGAATGAATTCCAACCGGCCATGAAAGCGAATTCCTGGCAATAGCCGTCAAACACGTTCAGATTCACCGGAACCGTAATCAACGGGCGATAAGGATCGTTCGTTACAAACAATATGTTGGCGGCATAATTCCCAACATCCAGTCCTGTAGCGTTAAATGTAGCTGAAATTGGCAAAGTAGCATCCGGGATCACCGTTGCTGAAGCGGGGTTTAGGCTCAGCCATTCACCTTGTCCTAACTCAACATTGGCACGGATGTTCCAGTTTGCACTGAAACCATAATCCGAAAGTCTGTTCCAGACCGAACCATTGCTTGATAGGAAATCTCCATTTGGCTTTGCCGGGCCGGCGTCAACACCTGCCGGGAAAAGGCCTGCCGACTGGTTGTGCAGAAATCCGATCCAAAGATCATTTCCATCAATCAGATATGGTGAAGTTAGTGTAAGGGTGTTCCAGGATGAAGCAACGCCCTGAAGCTGCTGCTGTTGGAGCATTGTGCCCGGCGAAGTGGTTGTTCCGGGTCCCCAGATCATCAGGTATGAAGAGGTTGGAAGCTGATTGATATAAACATCAACAGAAGTGATGGTTGCGCCGGTAAAGGGAGCCAGCATTTCTGACGGAAATCTGACGGCCGTGTAGAAGGTACCTCCGCCTGTTAGTCCGATTGAGGTGGAGTTAGGTCCGTCGTAGTTCAAAACGAACGTATTTCCTGATTTACTGCCATCGGGTGAGGTCATGATTTGTGATGACCTGCTTTGCAGTGATAATTCACTGGCTTCAGGAATTATTCCCTCAGGCACTTTTATGATTTCGGCAGTGCTGTTGGGCAAGTAGTTTATAAAGGTTGTAAACTCAAGATCTTCACTACCGGTATTGGTTACCAAAAGTTGCTGTTCTGCTGTGTTTCCTGTGCTTACAGATGCTGACAGACTTTCAGGATTGATCTGAATAGCCGGAATCTGTGCATCGAAATCTATGATAAAACTTACAGTCTGTCCTTCAGGGTTGACGCCTGCGCCGGCAAATTTTTGTTGATCTGGAGTTGCCACATTTGCTGAATAGAAAATCCATTCATCGGCATCAATTAGTCCGCGGCTGAAAGCATACTCGTTAAAGGTGATCATCGTGCCGTCGGGGTAGCGTACAAATGCCCTCCGCATTTCGATTGGGAAGCTAAAACCATAGGCGCCGATTACCAATCCGTCGTTGGTAACGCCAAGGCAGAATATACCGGTACCGTCAATTGTATTCTCAAAAAGACTCAGGCCGGCGCTTTCTGACCATAAGAATCCCTGGCCACCGATTTCTCCTGTTGCCCAGTTGCCATCGGGTGAAACGGCTCTCACCTCGCCGCCTGTTTCACTAATGGTAATCATTTGTCCGTTTTTCCAAACCACCGGGAAACGGGGAATAATTGGCAAACTGGCCCATCCAAAAACTGTAGCTCCATTTTTACTGATCCCGGTTGCTCGGCTGTTTCCCTCATGCGCGGCGGCGATCATCTCAAACCCTGTGGTTTCATTTTTCTTGTAGGCCTGATAAGTTGAGCCGGTTAAATATTGAAGCCCGACCATATCTTGTCCGTCGGCCGAAATGCCATCTCCCTGGTGATAACCCGTATAATTGATAACCGGCACTGCAGGGTTCATTCCAATGGATGTCCATGCACCGGTTGCCAGGTTCCATCTTCCGGCCATCTGCACTGGGTTTCCGTTGTAGAGCACATCAGGGTTGTTGAAGCTTCCTGCTACAATGCCGCCATCGCTTACTCCTCTTGGCCGAGGATCATCGCCTGTTACAGAAACTAAACCATTCTCCTTTGACCATAAATACCCTGAATGCGCCTGAAATACCCTCAACACAGCATAGTCACCGTCTGTACTAATATCTGTTGGATTTAAGTACTGTCCGGCCATCACGGTAAACTCGATGTTATCCGGCTGAGTTACAGTTAAGGTTACCGGAATAATCACCTCCGGGTTGAAATAATCGTTGCTCAGTATGGTAATAGTGGCTGAATAGTTGCTACCAATTGACAATCCCTGCGGATCAAAGGTGATGACATGCTTTTGGTTTTGTGTAAATGGCACATTGCCTGTAGCTGGGTCAATGCTTAGCCAACCCTCAGGTCCGTCCAGATAATTTGTTTCGAAGGAATAAATCAGATTTGCCGGGGCCGAGTTACTTATAATCAGTTGCCTGGTTGATGGGAAACCAAGTGCTGTAGTATGGTTGAGTTCTTGTGTTGATAAATTCAACCCTGCACTGGCAAACACTGAAATATCGTCCAGATACCATCCATGCGCATTGTTTCCTTCATACCTGAAAGCTAAATAGGCAATTTCGCCGGAATAACTGCTCAGGTTCAGTTCGGTTTCAACCCAACTTGCGGTAACTGAGCCGGGAGTCCATATCTCTGCAAAATCGCCGTCAGCAGGATCTCCGCTGCCCGTGCTGACCCAAACACTGTTTTTGCCATAAATGGCTGGGTTTGTATTGAATGACCAGAACTTGAGAAAAATATCAGCTTCGGTGGGCATAAGTATTGCCGGCGTTACCAGCCAGCTATCTGCTGCAGCGCCTGCGACGTGAAATGCCGAAGTCAGGCCACCCATAGTATGATTTTGATTCTGTGATGCTTCCCAGGTCGGAAGATCGGCTGCATTGTCATAAATCATCCAGCCTTCTGGTGGAAATATTCCTTCCTCAAAATCGGTTTCGAGGGGTAAATTGGCAACCGGAATGCTGTAATCAACTCCAACATTTCTGACAAAGAGCCTGCCGCTGGGTGCAATGGAATTAGATTCAGCGTAAAAAGCCAGTATGATTTTGCCGCTATATCCCTGCAGATCAATAATCACCGTTTCGCCTGTATTCGAAATGGGGGTTGATGAATTCCACCATTGCAACACATTGTCCTGGCTCCATGTCATTCCTCCGTCGAGCGAAACCACCACGCCAAATTTCTGTCCTGCGCCAATGGTAGCCGGGCCGGTTCCGTTGTCGGCTGTAAAAGCCAGGTCGAATTTCAACTGATAATCCTGAGCACTCTCGCCCAACTCGATAGGAGGAGTCATCAGCCATTGATAATTGGCAATTGCGACCAATCTGAAGGCAGCACTGTTGTTTTCAGGCAGGTCGGGGTCGTTTCCAAACTTGCCGTGATACCAGTTTGCCGAAGTGCTTGGCACAGGATTTCCCATCGTAATGTTGCCGGCAAACTTTCTCCAACCTGCTGGTGGAAAATCTCCAATCATATCATAGTTAAACCCGGGATAAATGGTTGCGTCGTAGCCAATTCCTTCAAGCGTAATCACATTCATGAACTCTGAATTGATATTGTCTTCAATATTCAGGGTAGCACTGTAGCTTCTGTCTTCGGTTGGTGCAAACTGCAATGTCAGGTTAATGGCCTCTCCAAAGGAAAGATTGATGGGCCAGGTGTGTCCGGGAGGATAAATGATGCTGTAAGCCTCAGAACCACTTCCACTTATGTTGATATCAAACTCCTGAATCCTCAGCGCTGCAGTTCCGGTGTTGTAAATCTGCAAGAGCTGGGTTGTAGTTTCATTAATAAATACTGTTCCAAAATCGAAGGATGACTGATTGACATTGAATACTGCCTGTGTGGGTACATTCTCATATTTCACGTCGTCAATCTGCAGGATTCTGTTGGTGGCATCCGGAACGTACCTGATGCCAATAAAAGCTACATCAGGAAAAGTAAGCCCCGAATTTTTGAAATCTGCGCTGTAAAACTGGAATGAACCGGTGACCGAAAATTCGGTAACAAGGACAAAAGTATTGGGGTCAGTTCTGTTGGTCATATATCCTACCTGCATTTTGCCTGTATGAGATGATGACCCCATGCGGGCCGGAAGCAAAATCCGCTTTTGTGAGAGATTGGTTACGGCGGGTGAAATCAGGTAAAGTTTGGCCTGCAAATCGGTGGAAGACTGGAACCTGGCCATGTTAGGCAGTGAGAACGCCGTGGAAGATGCAAACACATTCACCGATGCACTGGTTGATGTGGATTGAACAATTTTTGCCCAACCATCGGGTAACCAACCAGAAGGAACTGGAGTAATCCCGTCGAAGTATTCAGAAAATGAAGTCATCGGTGCATAGCCCATTCCTGAAACGGGAACCATTGCTGTAGGAGTTACCGGGTGATTAAAGGTTATATTAAGGTTTGCATTAGCCAGCCCAAAGGAAGAAGCAGTGAAAGTGATGTTGACAACTTTGGTTGTTCCGAAAGGAATGGTCAGGGGGTAGGTGTCGCCGGCAGTAAGCGATAAAGAGAAATCTGCAGCATTTGGCCCGGAGAAAGCAAATCCTCCATCATTGATCACCAGGTCAGTAGCGCCCTGGTTGCCAATTGTCAGTTGATTTGTTTCATCGTGAATTCCGGGGCTTGACATGCCCACATACAGCTCGGTTGGGTTGAGGGTGATGATCGGATCAACCGGAACGGCTTCAACTGAGAAGCTGATGATCATATCTGTAAACTGCGGCGCAGGATTGGTGGAGGCAATCATAAAATAGGACCCAGCTTCAAATACAGCATTGCTTATGGTTCCTCCGGTGGTGGAACCCACAAAAGCCAGGCGTGGCGCCGCAGGAGTTCCCGGACACACGGCAGTAAAAATCAGACCGGTTCGCTCTCCGGCAATAGATGCATTAATGTAGCTTTTAGCAGTGAGGGTGAATTGAAATACAATATCATTACCGTTAAGATAGCTGGTTGATGGAGTTACGTTTGTTGATGAATATTCGTCGCCATATTCTTCCGAATTGATGGCGAAGTCAACCAATGGTGAATTAATCGGATCGGTAAAAATCGGATTTTCGCAGGTTGAGCCTGGCAATTGAGCTTTTGCAATTCCAAAACTGATAGCAAAAAAAACGAAAAGTAACATTCTTGTTTTCATCTGAATAATGTGTTGGTTAGTAAAATGTTTAATTGTTTTATTGATTATGACTGTTATGTTGGTTATCCTGCTTTTGATCATCTTTCTCCTGTTCGAGAAAGTTCAAAATTTTTTTCAGCGCGCGGTTTTCCAACTCCTTCTTTTTGATCAACTCGCTGGCTGAGGAGGAATACTTATCCGAAACTGACGACTTTTTGGCCTTATCTTTCATGCCGAAAATTTTTCGGCAATAGTACAATCGCTGGTAAGGAATCACCAAATTTTTAGCTGGCACACCACTACAACAACCCGCAAAAATGGCTGCTACATTACTGCTACACTGTTTTAATAAACTGTTTTACAGAGATTTATAGTTGGGATAAAAACTCAATCAGCCCGGTTTCAGAGTTGGTCAGATTGAGTCTTTTGCGCAAACGGGTGCGCGCAACTTCGATACTTCGGATAGATTGACCTGTTATGGAGGCAATTTCTTTGGTGGTCATGTTCAGTCGTAAAAATGCACAGAGGCGCCTGTCGTTGGGTGATAGCTCCGGATTGATTGCATTGAGCTTGTCGTAAAACTCATTATGTACCTGTTGAAACCGAACTTCAAACTCGTTCCAGACCGATTTTTGCTGGGTTTTCTCAAGATCTCTGATGATTTCCACAATCCAGTCGTGATCTATATTTACATTCGAAATGCTGTGTTTCTCAAGCTTTTGAACAATATCCTGAATCAGTTCATTTTTTTGAATCTGGTACATTACATTGGTAGCCAGTTCTTTATTTCTAATTTCCAATTCCTTTTGGAGGCTCTCTTTTTCCAATTCAAGGTTCTTTGAATTCAGGTTGATATTTACCTTCTCGAGCATCAGCCTGCGGTTTCGGCTGTGCGACAAAAAATATAACAAGCTCAGAATTGCAACGATCAATATCAATGTAAGACCAATCATCAGGTACCGGAATTCTTTTCGTTTTTGTTCGATTTGAGCCAACTTTTCATTTTCCCTGAATTGTGCGGTGATTTCAAGAAGTGAGAGTTCTTTGAGCGCTGCATCTTTGTTCAGCTTTTCCTTCAGTTCGGTTGACAGCATGTAATATTTTAAAGCCGAATCAGCCATTTGTTTCTGATTGTAAACCTGAAAAAGCAGCTCAAGGGCATCAGCATTGGAAGATAGAACTCCTACCGTATTTGCCAGGTTGTAGCCAAGATATGCATAGTTGAGCGCCTCCTCCACATTTTGCAGTTCCAAATAATACCGGGCAAACATCAGGTAAGATTTCACCAAACCAGATTTATCGTCATTCGAAAGGCGAACTTCGTAGGCTTCATTCAAAAAATCATAAGCTTCAGAAGTTTTTCCCAGGTCGAGGTAAATGCTGCCAAGATTATTCAGCAGATTTCCCAAAAACACCTCCTGACCTGGCGTCCTTCGTGCCAGGCTTATTCCTCGTGAATAATAATCAATAGCCTTTTCGGGTTCATCACAATTTTTGGAAACAACCCCCAGGTTATTATAAATAGAAATCATTTCGGCGCCGGGTTTGGCAATTTCACCTTGTTCAGTCATTTGATCGAAGATGTTGAGCGCTTGCTCAAAATACGCTCTCGATTGCTCAAATTGATTCAGTTTTAGATGAACCGCGCCAAGATTTACCAGCGCATAGGCAGTCCCTTTGTCATCCTGCATCTCTTTCTGGATTTCGAAGTACCGGTAGAAGTATTTTGTCGAAATTTCCAGCAACCCCTGGTTAAAGTAGGCCACGCCAATGTTAAACAGCGCGTAGGAAAGAAGGTCATTTTGATTTGATTTCTCAGCAATAGCAAGCGCTTTCTGGGCAAATTGCAACGAATTTTGTACATCGCCCGAAGCGTATTCCTTCGAAATGGCCACCAGATTATAAACCCTGAGCGAATCACTTTTTGCTGTTTCCACCTGGTAGCGCAACGAATCAATCTTATGAATATCCTGTGCCTTTGCTAAAGAACAGATCATTACAGCAACCTGAATAAAAACAAACGACTTCCTGATTAACAGTGATTTCAATTGATTTTCAAATTTGTCAGGGCAAAAGTAGTTAAACTTAGGAATTGATTCTACTTTAACACATTTGATTTTTCTGCATTTTTGCCCCATCCCTAAAGGGAGAATGCAGAAAAATCAATTCAAACTTCCTTAAGGGTTGGGGTAATTTTGAATTGATTTTTCATTAATGTTTTTGATCTGTTAAAGTAGAATTAAATTGAAGACAAAATGCCTGAAATACTTTGCTTGTCTGAAAAAATTTCTCTTTAAAACAAAAAAAGCCGGTTCCTCGCGGTTCCGGCTTTTTTGGAAATTAATTTTAAAAACTTTATCTACTGATGACAATGGTTCTGTTGAAGGATTTACCTTTTGCATTGATGAATTGCAGGGTATAAACTCCGGTTTTGAGGTTTGAAATATCCATTGACAGGCTCATTTCACCTGCAACTTTGTTTTCTAGCGCAAGTTGTCCGAATGTGTTGAACAGGCGGATGGTTTCAATTCCTTCCACCAGGTTAATGTTCAAATAATTATTGGCCGGAACCGGGTAAACAATGATTGCGGACATAGGATTTTCAGTGATGCCAACCAGCATTTCCAGTGTGACCGGCACAACAAGCATTGGTGAGTCAGGATCATTGCTTGTGATGATAATGTTTGCAGCATAATCGCCGGTTGTAAGTGAAGTTGCATCGAAGGTAACAGCGATGCTTTCTGAACTTTCTGCAGGGATTGTTCCGGCTGTCGGATCAAGGCTGAGCCAGTCGCCCTGTCCCAGTTGAAGATTGGCGCGGATGTTCCAGTTGGAGCCAAATCCAAAACCTGACAGCCGTTCCCAAACGATACCATCCTGCGAGAGGAAATCGCCATTGGGATTTACCGGACCGCCATCAATACCTGCAATAAAATATCCAGCATCGTGCGTGTAAGTGAAGCCAACCCAAATGTCATTGCCGTCAAGAACCAGCGGAGTACTCAGGGTGACTGTATTCCATGAATAGGGGTTTGGTGTCAACGCTTGTTCGTGAAGTAATTCGCCGGGCGCTGTTGTTGTCCCCGGCCCCCAGATTTTCAACATCGCATTCGACGGAAGGTCATTGATATACACATCAACGGATGCAATGGAAGCTCCCTCGAAAGGATTCACCATCGCAGCGGGAAAACGGGCTGCCGTGTAAAATGTTCCGCCTTCAACCAACCCGATGGCATCCACATTCTCGCCATCATAATTCAAAACGAAACCGTCACGTCCTTTTTCTGCTTGTGCATTTCCACCTCTGTTATTTGCTCTGGCAACCTCCATTCTGCCTGGCCTAACCTGCTTTCCAACAGGTACCTCCATAACAGGAGTGCGCTTTGTTGTTGGCATAAAATTGATAAATGTTTCATAATCGAGAGCGCCGTTTCCTGAATTTTGAATGATCAACTCCTGCATTGATGTGGCGCCCGGAGTGAGGGCTTCCGTCAGGCTTTCTGGTGTGATCACAATGTTTGGAATTTCAGCGCCAAAGTCAATCATAAAGGATACATTCTGACCATCAGGAGTAATGGCCGAGCCAATAAATTTATTCTCATCCGGAGTCACTCCGTTGATGCTGTAGAACGTCCAATCGGCTGCATCGGCCATTCCACGGGCAACTGCGTAATCGTTAAAAGTCATCATTTCGCCTGAAAGCATACGGACAAACCCCCTGCGATAATCAGGGAAGGGAGGCCAACCAACAGTGTACCCAAAGAGATTTCCGGCATCAGATACAGCCAATGGACTCATATTGTCGGCATTGAGTGTATTGGAAAAAAAGGTAGTGCCTGTCTGTGCATTCCAGATAAATCCATTTGTTCCGGCAAAGCCCGCCACATATTCGCCTGTGGATGAGGCGGCACTGGCTTCTCCATATTCATTCTCAGCAATCTTGATAAACTCATCACCCACCCAAATTACCGGAGAGCGCGATGCAGCGGGCAGATTGGCCCAGCCAAAAACGACGCTTCCGTCGTTGCTGATCCCGTTTGGACGATTACCGGCCGGTTCCACGTCGCCGATCATATCATAACCGCCAGCTTCTGTCCATTTGAAGGCTTTATATTGATAGCCTTCGAAGTATTGCATTCCTACGATGGTCGAACCATCAGCAGTCATGCCCCAGCATGAGTTGTAATCAGGATAAATGGGTTGTCCGGCCTCAGGATTTACCGGTAGAAAAGTCCATTCACCCGTTTGAGGATGCCAGTAACCAGAAAAGAAAACATTTGACCCTGAAACATTGTAATCAGGATTTCTGGCGGTACCAGCAACCACACCTTCTTCCGAAACGGCTTGGATATAAGGTTCATCACCACCAATGGGTATCAGCCCGGCAGTTTTTGACCACAGATACCCGCCACCGGAACCAAATCCGGAAATGGCTACATATTCGCCACTTTCGCTGATATCATAAGGAAAAGTAAGCTCCGGAAGTAAAATATTAACCTGAACCGAGGATGCTTCGATAACTGTAAAATCAACTGGAACAGTCAGCTCCGGAAGTTCAGGATCATTCGATGTGATGAGGATGGTTGCAGTATAATTGCCTAACTCAAGCCCCTCAGGGTTAAAAGTGCAGGTATGGGCAATGTTTGAACTTGCGCCAATATTGCCACTCATGGGATCAATGGTTAACCAGCCGTTAGCGCCGGCTCCATAGTTGATTTCCATTGAATAAATGAGGTTTTCAACTCCTCCGTTGATCACAGTCAGGCTTTTGTTAACGGATGAATTGGCAGGAGCTGTAGCATTCACCTCCAATGGGTTAACAATAATCTGCGGTGAAGTGTTGAAATCGCTGCCAATGTAAACGTCATCCACAGCCCAGCCATGCGCGTAATCGCCTTCGTAACGGAAAGCGACATAGGCAGTCTGTCCGGAGTAAGAAGCCAGGTCAAGGATTACCCGTTGCCATTCAGCGGCCACAGTGGCAGTTGTCCATATCTCAACAAAATCTCCATCTGCAGGATCGCCGCTTCCGGTACTGATCAGTACACTGTTTTTGCCGTAATATGAAGGGTCAACCGTCCAGTTCCAGAAGGCGAGGACGATTGGACCCGAAGCAGGTAAACTCATGGCAGGAGTTACCATCCAGCCATCCTGAAAACCGCTGGAAAAACCATGATACGCGGAAGTTGTCCCTGCCGGTGTGTGATTTTGAATCGTACTGGCGTCCCAGTTCATCCCAAGTCCGTCAAGGTCATAGATGTTCCAGCCGGTTGGCGGAAATGTGCCTGATTCAAATGCTTCGTCAATCGGGTAATTGCGGGTAGGATCGCCTCCATCAGCATAAATTGAGGTTGACGGCCACAGCAGAAAAATAGCTGCAAGAGCCGTTAGCAAAGTAAAAACATTCTTCTTCATAAACATAATAGGTAAAATTTAATTGATAAATATAGAATTAATAATTGTTACAGTTTTTCTTTTCCGGAATTTTTCTCAACAAAATGAAGCAATTTCTTCAGCGCTTCATTTTCTGATTTCTTCCGGTCAAGCATCTTCTTTAAATCGGTTTCGATGTCCGTTGGGCTTTTCTGTTTTGATGGTTTTTTTGACATAAAAAATTTTCTGCAAAAATACTTTGCGAAAATCTAACCAACCAAAAATAGGATAGCCACTTTATCGCTACACGCCGGCATAATGATCAATACATCTGCAATACAGCGGGAGATATAAAATTGATTATTAGGCGCTTAGTTGACAAAACTAACCAACATGTTGTTTACATTGTTAGAATTTTTAACTGCCCCTCCGATCGGGGTGCCTCCTGATTCACGAATGAATTTTCTCTTGGCCAGCTAAAAGTTTTTACTCTGCGGTTCTTTGCGTCTTCTTTGCGCAACTCTGCGGTAAAAAAAAGTTGAACCGCAGAGGGTCGCAGAGTTTTTTCGCAGAGAGCCGCAAAGCCCCAAAGGGCTTTTCTCTCACGGGGAGAAATTTAGTGTCTTATTTCCTATTTACTTGCTTTTTTTGGCAGAATTTACAAATGGCAAATATCAAAAGACAAATAAATACGAAATTTAAAAATTCAATAACCAAACTTTTCCCCCAATCATTCATATCCGACTTGCGACACCCTGCGTGACGAAGTCAGGCAGGCAGGGCTGTTTTCACTGTTTGGATTTTTGAACCTTCGTACATTAGGTTTTA
>JACZJL010000094.1 GCA_014860585.1 Bacteroidales bacterium
GATTTGCCCTGTATTAAATAGTACCAGCAAGAAAAATCCATTTGTTGAAAATCATTGTTTGCCCCAACCCTCCCGAAGTCTCGGGATAAATTCCGGGAGCAATGATTTTCAACGATTTACTCCCTTTTCCCGAAGGGATCCTCCAAAGGAGTCCTTCGGACCTATGGGAAGGGTGGGGTAAATAAATCGTTGAAAATCAAATTCAGGGTGTTTTCTTGCTGGCAATAAATAAAACTTTCTATTTTTACGGCTGGATTGATTCCGTGTTGTACACTTGAACGCGAGATAAATTTAACACTTTATTAAATGCCGGAAATGCCCCAGTTAGAAAGACTCCTGAGGATGCTGATCAACCTCTCCAGCGGAGTGAAGTACACCGCCGGCGATCTTTCGGAGCGGTACGGGATTTCGAGACGTACATTTTTCAGGGATAAACAGACCCTGCTGAATGCCGGGTTTGCCGTTGAACACCAGGATGGATTGTATTGGATTGATAAAATCGAATCACCATTCAGGGAGTTGCATCAATTGCCCTATTTCACCGAAGAAGAGGCCTGGATCATGCGCCGCGCCATCCATTCCATTGACGAAAACAACCAACTGAAAACCAACCTGGTCGAAAAACTTTATTCGCTTTACAAGTTTGGGAAAGTGGCCGAGATCATCGTCAGGAAGCAGCAATCGGAGGTGGTGAGCAACCTCACCAAAGCCATCAGCCATCAGCAACAGGTCATCCTGCGCGAATACCATTCGTCGCATGGCAACACCATCCTCGACAGAACTGTTGAGCCATTCGACTTTACTTCCAATTTTATCGCTGTCTGGGCATTCGATACCAGCGATCAAACCTGTAAAACATTCAAAATCTCCCGCATCAGCCAGGTGACCATTACCGGCGAGCCCTTCCGTTTTGCCCGTCAGCACCATAGCCTTCCCCTCGATGTATTCCGGATCAGCGGTACTATGCAAACCAATGTTAAACTCAAACTTAGTTTGAGGAGCTGCAACCTGCTCACCGAAGAATATCCCCTGGCCGAAAAATACATCACCCCGCTCGACAACAACCTTTGGCTGTTCGATGCACCGGTATCCAGTTTTGAAGGGGTGGGACGATTTGCCCTGGGACTTTGCAATGATGTCGAAATCCTGGAACCAGAAGGCCTGAAAGCCTTTATCCGCGGGAAAATCAGCTGCATAGAAAATCATCTTCGGTAGTTTTCCTGCTATCAAATAATCTTTTTCATTGCTGTCCGAGAAAGTTTGTTAATCTCCTACGGAGAATTAAAACACTCGAATAATCGAATTGATCTACAATACTTTATGCCTACGGCGAATTTCATTTAGTGGGTGAAGTATTTTAGAAAAAAGGTTACCCCCATCATCTTTTATACCTTGTAGAGGTTTTACCAGAAAAGGTATTCGACAGTTTTTGGAATTTTCAACCGGATAGTAATAAATCTTTTTGAATAGATTTTTTTCATAGTGTCATGATCTGGCACTCCCGGTGGTTTACTTTGCCGGCAAATCTAAAACGACAAGCCATGAACCGCAAACATTTCGATCATTTTCATATTGCAGGATTCACCTTTTATGAGGGTGTCCTCGCCTTCAGCCAACTACAGATAGGTACCGAACTGCTCCTCAAACCCGAACCCGACAACCGTTACGACGAAAACGCCGTTGCCATCTGGTACAACGACCACAAGCTTGGATTTGTCCCCCGCTCGTCCAACCAAGCCATTGCCGCCATCCTCAACGCCGGCCACCTGATCTTCGAAGCCCGCATCCAGCAATTAAAGCCCAATGCCCACCCCGAGGATCAGGTGCATGTGGTCGTATGGGTGAAGAGCAAAGAACCGGAAAAGCAAAAAAACAGGGGTGATGGATAATGAATTTGGAGAAAAGTTATCTTTGCCAAAAATTATACTTCTCTGAATGAAGTTTTTAAGTATGATTTATGTTATTTTTAAACCAATGGGAATAATTGACCAAAACAGAGACAAGATCAATGCACTGTGCAGTAAGTACAAGGTAGCCAAACTGTTTGTTTTTGGATCTGTGCTCACTGATGACTTCAAGGAATCCAGCGATATTGATTTACTGGTAAATTTTGATGATGTTGATCTGTATCATTATGCTGACAACTATTTTGGTTTTAAAAAGTCGCTTGAAAAGACCCTGAACAGAGAGGTTGACCTGGTTGAGGACAAAGCATTGAAAAACCCTTACCTGCGCAAGTCCATTGATGCCACAAAACAACTGGTTTATGGATAACGAAATAAAAACATGGCTGTTCGATATACTGCTATCAATAGATGAGATTGATAGCTATTACGAAAACAAACCGCGGATTTTTGAAGCATATCTTTCCGACATCAAAACCAAAAGGGCAATTGAACGAAACCTTGAGATCATTGGTGAAGCTGTTGGCAGGATTATCAGAAAGGATAGAAATTTTAAACTTGAAAATGTCGAAAATATCATCGGTACGCGCAACAGGATTATTCATGGATACGATAAAGTTTCAGACGACCTGATCTGGAGTATTGTGATCAATCATTTACCAAAATTAAAAGCCGAAGTCTCCGGACTATTGAATGAATAACTGACTTTCCCCGAAATCAGGTTGAAATCCGGCTCGTTTCAACACAGGCGATTATTCATCTTC
This sequence comes from Bacteroidales bacterium, assembly GCA_014860585.1. NCBI lineage: Bacteria > Pseudomonadati > Bacteroidota > Bacteroidia > Bacteroidales > Bacteroidales bacterium. The sequence goes on from JACZJL010000094.1 coordinate 2,669, forward strand.
ACAATGTGACAGGCGCCCCGGTTATTTACTGCCCCATCCTCGACGCCGGGTAACCCCATCTTCGAAGCCCGCATCCGGCAAATCAAGCCCAATGCCCACCCCGAGGATCAGGTGCATGTGGTCGTATGGGTGAAGAGCAAAGAACCGGAAAAGCAAAAAAACCGGGGTGAGGGCTGATGGATGGAGAGAAAAGCTATCTTTGGGGTTTCAATTTGAGCACCAACTTTAGAGAATGGCAAAAAAGAACGGTAACGATAAAGCGATTGAAGTACCACTTTGGGGGGAAACAAATACATGGACTTTGCGAACCGTGACGACAACATTGATTTTGACAACACGATGAAAACCTTGCAAAAAAGGGGTTTGCTGAATAGCTGAAAACCGAAGTAGCCTAAAAAAATGATTAATTAACCGTATTTAATGGGTTGGGTTATGGAATTAGAAAAAAGCCTGAGTTACATCACTGAAATCAAACAAATTCTTGCCCAGGAAAGACAGAAAGCATATTATGCTGTAAATACGGCAATGGTTGAAGCTTATTGGTTGGTAGGAAAACGCATTGTGGAGGAAGAACAAAATGGTGAAGACAGGGCAAGGTATGGTGATGAAATACTTAAAACTCTTTCATTGGAGTTAACACAGGAATTTGGCAAAGGATTTTCACTAACAAATCTTAAGAATATTCGAAAATTCTATCTCGTATTCAGCGCAATAGAAAAAGGGCAGACAGTGTCTGACCAATTCATTCCCCCAATTTGGCAGACACTGTCTGCCAAATTGAGCTGGTCGCATTTCGAACGGTTGATGCGTGTTGAAAATGAGCAGGCAAGAAATTATTACCTGAAAGAAGCAGCAGATCAAAATTGGTCTGTGAGCACCCTCGACCGTAATATTTCCACGCTCTACTACCAACGCCTGATTTCTTCACAAAAGAAAGAATTGGTAAAACAGGAAATGGAGGAAAACACTGCTTCCTTTCAGCAAAATCCTGACGATTTTATCAAAAACCCGGCAGTACTGGAGTTTCTCAAAATACCAACAAATAATGCATACACAGAGAAAGAACTTGAACAGGCTTTGATTGACAACCTGCAACAGTTTCTGCTGGAGTTGGGTAAAGGATTTTCGTTTGTAGCGCGGCAAAAGCACATCCGTACTGATACTACTGATTTTTTCGTTGACCTGGTGTTTTACAATTACATGTTGAAGTGTTTTGTGATAGTGGAACTGAAAACCCACAAGCTCAACCACCAGGATATCGGGCAACTGGATATGTATGTTCGCATGTTCGACGATTTGGAACGCCCATTGGGCGACAACCCTACCATTGGCATTTTACTCTGCACCGAAACCGACAACACCATGGTTAAATATTCGGTTTTAAGCGAAAGCAGACAGCTCTTTGCCAGCAAATACCTGCCTTACCTGCCCACCGAAGAAGAACTGGCAGCCGAAATTGAACGTGAGAAACTGGTCTTCAAACAGCAGTTGGGAACGTAAACCCGATCTAATTTTTTAAAATATGGATTGTGAATTTTGGACCGCAAAATCTTCTTTCCCAACATCAAGACAGATGTGCGGTTGGAAGAAGAAAAACCACTGGCTTTTCGAAACTTCTCCTCAGAAATTAGTGAAGCTTTAGGTTGGGATTTTGTTAGAATAGTCCAATCCCGCACCTGAGGGATTGTGGGTTTCCGACGGGCGGGTTGTTTGCTACGATAGTCCAACCTCTACGAGGTTGTTATGGATGTGGGCAGATTGCGGTTTTGCTACAATACTCCAACCTCTGCGAGGTTGTAACCGGCTGATTGGTTTGTCCGGCGCAACCCTGAAAGGGTTGGACTATTGTAGGTTTAAGCAACCAAAAGAACCATTTCGACAACCCCGTACGTACGGGGTTGGACTATTCTTTAATCCTTTCAGGTCTATACCGCGAAATTCCCGGCAAAATGTGGTTTAATCACATAGCACTCCCCGCCACCTTCTTCTTCGGTGTCGGGCAAGCCCGCCTTTTCATTCTTTGTCTCGTCCTGAAATAAGTTGGCAGTTTTTTATTAATCCTAATTTGAGTTGACAAAACATAATCTCTGGGTAATGATGAGCCGGAAGATAGTTTTGCTTCAGATGGGTGGGGATGGCAGCCCTAAAGATTAGTTGAAAATATTTTGAGCCACTGACATCATCAGCCACTTGCATGGGTTTATTTTGCTGCGAATTTTAAAACCGTCAATCATGAAGCTCAAATATTTCGACCATTTCCACATTGCAGGAATCACCTTTTATGAGGGTGTCCTCGCCTTCAGCCAACTGCAGATCGGTACCGAACTGGCTCCTTAAACCCGAACCCGACAACCCCCACGACGAGAACGCCGTTGCCATCGGGCACAACGACCACAAGCCCGGCTTCATTCCCCGCTCGTCCAACCAACCCATTGCCGCCATCCTCAACGCCGGGCATCCCATCTTCGAAGCCCGCATCCGGCAAATCAAGCCCGATGCCCATCCCGAAAACCAGGTGCATGTGGTGGTGTGTGTAGTAACTCCAAAACAGTAGGCATTAATTTCATTCTCAATTGACTAATTTGAAGTTCGAATGTTTCTTTATCAAGTAAAAAATTTTCCGAGAATATTGGATATCAAAACCGATATTGGGAGCAGATAAGTAGATTGTTAGTTCAGAATTAGATACTTTTGCAACATACAAATTTTTATGATTTCAAAACGTAATCATTAATGATTCAAAGATGAAAGAAGGTCAACGGTTGTGGACAAAAGACGAATTAATCTTAGTTTTAAACTTGTATTGCAAATTGCCATTTGGCAGATTACATAAATTAAATCCCGACGTCATTGACTTGGCCGTTTCGATCGATAGAACACCAAGTTCTGTTGCATACAAATTAGTCAACTTTGCAAGTCTTGATCCAAGTCTTAAAGTCAGAGGAATCAGGGGTGCAAAAAATTCGAGTAAATTGGATAAGGAAACATGGGATGAATTCTTTGAGCAAATAGACATCTCTTCTTATCAAAGTGAGAAAATTCTGGCAAGTTTAAAACACACAACCATTGAGAAATTGCATCATATAAGCGAGGATGAAATGCCAAAAGAGGGAAAGATTAGAGAAAGATTAATCAAAACTCGTGTGAATCAATCCTTTTTCAGAAGCATGATTTTGGCTGCTTATAATCATACTTGTTGCATTACCGGAATAAATCAGCCAGATTTTTTAATTGCAGGTCATATTCGTCCATGGGGAATTGATGAAAAGAATCGATTAAATCCAAGAAATGGGATTGCTCTAAATGCGCTGCATGACAAAGCATTCGAACTAGGCTATATCACGATTACTACTGATTACAGAGTTAGAGTATCTCCTCTTCTTTTGGAGAAACCAACTTTACCTGTTAGTGATTTCATCAATAAATATGATAATCGTGAAATTATTTTGCCTTCAAAATTTCTACCTGATCTTGAGTTCTTGAAATATCATAACCAAGAGCGTTTTCGGTCGTGATTTGTTTTGGAAGAAATTTTTTAGAATAGAAGATGGCTTTATCCCACCGCTCTTAGCGGCCTGTCTGTCAATAGATCAGTTCGAGGATAAAATCAGCGGTTTGACGGAGTTGCGTGTAGAGTTGGCGGGGGTCTTCGAACCGGAGTGGGTGGTCGAGTTCTTTGTGCACATACACTTTGCCGTTTTTACCTGGGCA
>JACZJL010000095.1 GCA_014860585.1 Bacteroidales bacterium
TGCGGTGATTGTTTCTATCAGCAATGAAAATGTTACCGCTGCCATCCACAAAAACATCGTAGGGATAAGCAAGTTGATTGGCATTGGAGCCATATCCGTTGCCGCCGGCTACCGTGGTGCCGCTAATTGCTCCCGGCGCCCCTTTCTGGATGCGGTGATTTGCATAATCCGCAATGAAAATGTTCCCGCTGCCATCCACAAAAACGCCTGTAGGGTAAGCAAGTTGATTGGCATTGGAGCCCTCTCCGTTGCCGCCGGCTACCGTGGTGCCGCTTGTTGCTCCCGGCGCCCATTTCTGGATGCGGTGATTGTAATAATCAGCAATGAAAATGTTACCGGCGCCGTCAACATGAACACCATATGGATAATACAATTGATTGGCATTGGAGCCCGCTCCGTTGCCGCCGGCGACTGTGGAGCCTTCCGTTGCAGGCAGGTGAGCCGCACTGTGCACCAGCGTGCTGCCGTTGTAAAAATCAATAGATACGATATCGGGGTCACCAATCACGTCGAGTAAGGCAAAGCCCAGACATGGGGTATCTCCTGTGTTTTCGAGGACAGGAATAATGCAAATAATTGCCTGATCACTATTGGAACAACCATTGCCATCGGTTATGGTGTAGGTGAGTTCCTGTGTTCCTGCTGAGGGGTCGAAGATATATCCATCGGATGGATTGCCGCTGACGCCGGTACCCGTCCATTCACCTCCTATGGGCTCGCCGCCAAGTATGACAGGTTGTGCATTGCTGCTGACCGGCTCATAGGTGCCGGCATCCACCAGGGGCAGATCATAAACAACGATTTCGTTGGTGGCGACAGAGCAACCGGAGGAAGTTGTTACCACAGCAATGTACGTACCTCCCACAACAGGTGTATAGTTTGTAACCATCGTACCGTCCCATTTCTGGATGCGGTGATTATTAACATCAGCAATGAAAATGTTCCCGGTGCGATCAACATGAACACCCTGTGGATAACGCAATTGATTGGCATTGGAGCCCCCTCCGTTGCCGCCGGCTACCGTGGTGCCGCTTGTTGCTCCCGGCGCCCATTTCTGGATGCGGTGATTACTTTGATCCGCAATGAAAATGTTACCGGCGCCGTCAACATGAAAACCATATGGATAATTCAATTGATTGGCATTGGAGCCCGCTTCGTTGCCGCCGGCTACCGTGGCGCCGCTGGTTGCTCCCGGCTCCCATTTCTGGATGCGGTGATTGTCTCTATCAGCAATGAAAATGTTACCGGCGCCATCAACATGAACACCAAATGGATAATTCAATTGATTGGCATTGGAGCCCGGTCCGTTGCCGCCGGCAACCGTGGTGCCGCTGGTTGCTCCCGGCGCCCATTTCTGGATGCGGTGATTGTAATGATCAGCAATGAAAATATAACCGCTGCCATCCACAAAAACGCCTGTTGTATAATCAAGTTGATTGGCATTGGAGCCCGCTCCGTTGCCGCCGGCTACCGTGGTGCCGCTAATTGCTCCCGGCACCCATTTCTGAATGCGGTGATTGTAATGATCAGCAATGAAAATGTTCCCGCTGCCATCCACAAAAACGCCTGTAGGATAATAAAGTTGACTGGCATTGGAGCCCCCTCCGTTGCCGCCGGCGACTGTGGAGCCTTCCGTTGCAGGCAGGCGAACCGCACTGTGCACCAGCGTGCTGCCGTTGTAATAATCAATAGATACGATATCGGGGTCACCAATCACGTCGAGTAAGGCAAAGCCCAGACATGGGGCATCTCCTGTGTTTTCGAGGGTAGCTGTTGGCCCTGCCTCGCATGGTGAATCTCCGTTTATTGACCAGCCTTTGACACCTGTAAGGATGGTTCTTGCAGCATAAGCTGAGCAGTTATATTGTCTGCCGTCTGCTCCAAGGCTGAGACCATTGGGAGTTGATGGATTTGCATACCAGCCTGTGAGTGTAGCAGAATAAATGGAGCAATCCATGCCGCAATTATCCAGCATGTTTGTTAAATTTACAGTACTGTTGAATGTCCAGCTCCCGATGTTCTGGTTGAAAGCACTTGCACCAGAAAACATCGAATTCATAGTAGTGACGGCCGAAGTATTCCAGTTAGTGATATTTGCGGGTCCATTTAATACAGAACAACCACTAAACATACTACTCATACTTGAAACTGAACTCAAGACAGGAAGGTCAGTGGCTGTAATATTTAAATTTGAACAACCATAGAATGCGGTTTCCATACTTGTCCATTCAATCGTACCCCACTGATTCACATCGAGCAGTTTTTGTTTGTCGGTGCCATCATTCATATTAAACCTGTTAAAAGTACCTGCACCCGGTGTGACATTTACTTTGTATGTGCCGGCAGCAGGGAAAGTGATGGTGGTGATTCCATTTCCGGTCAGAGTCCCATTAATGGCCGGATTTGAAGCATCTTCCCAGTAGATGGAATAATTATCGCCAACTCCCGGGAAATCAACTTTATCAGGGTCAGAGCCGGGATTGTCGGTTTTCCAGGTGGTGATGAAATAAGTACTCTCTCCCATCCAGAACTCACTAAAAGAAGTAACTCCAGTGATTTGAGTAGTAGTGGCAGTTTTTGTTCCCATCGTCGGATTTGTCCATGTTCCGCCATCATTTTTACCAACGATGAAATTAGCTGTATTGGCACCCCCTGTAAGATCACCCGCAACGAAATTAAAGGTGGCATTGTAGTTGTCAAATACCGTACCCGCGTTGGTAATGGTCCATTTCCTGTTGAGGTAATTTATCTGGCTGATATTGGATACAACAGGCGGGGCAGAACCGGGCTTAACTGTCGAAGCCAGAATATCTCCTGCTGTTGTAACATTGTTAAAAGCTAAATTAACTGGAGCATATACGGTTGCATCCCCTATTTCAAATGTGTGAGTAGCTGTTCCTGTTGGTATATTTTTCTGCAGATTGCCATTTATCCAACCATTTGTGCGAACGACACTGCCTGTTGATGCGATTATTACCTTATTTGAACCGGTATTAACAAGTCCGCCGGAAAGGTTAATTTCAAGTGGCCTGGTAACGGTGATATCACTGGCCAGTACCACGTTTCCGGTAGTTTTAAACAGTCTTAAGTAATCGAAGGTGGTGGCGCCGGTAATGGTCTGGACACCGGTGCCGTTGAAGTAGACGGCGCGATCATTCGGGTTGAAGGTTCCCGAGCCATTACGCGTCCAGTTGCCCTTAACATGCAGGTCGCCCAAGTTGGCATTCGACAGTGAGAGCACACCGGTGGTATTGATCACTACGTTGCCAAGCACATTAAGCTTTTCTGTCATATCATAGGAATCATAATCCATATAAAGCCCGCCGTCAAGGGTAAGGTTGCCAGCCATTTGCCTTGCTGTACCGGTGCCCCCGTAACCGAGGTTGAGTGATGAGCCACTATTGATAGTTACATTATTTGGATACCCCGCTCCGCCGGTGGAAGTCCATTCGTCGCCCCGGTTATAAGTGGATCCGGTATTGTAAACCAGGGTAGATGAAGGCCCATAGGTTGGCGAACCGGTAAAATAACCTCCGGGATTTATTTGACAAATTCCGTTGATGGTTGTTGTACCATTGATATAATTGTCTCCGATAGCCAGTGAAGCCCCGGGGCTAACAGTTACTGAACCATAATTATAAAATGCCATACCGTTGGCCGTGGTTAATGAGCCTCCGGTATTGACGGTTGTGGTACGACCATTGTTTCTTTCAACAACAACATCAGCAATTACGGCATGTCCCGCTGATACGACGACATTGTCGTTAAGTGTTGGTACCATGCCGCCAACCCAGGTTGAGGAAGCGGACCAGTTGCCTGATGTGGCTGAAGTGACTGTACGATCTATAAGCGTCCATTGAAGTGTAAATGTTCCGGAACCGATGTAGGCATCGACAACGAAATAAACCGTTTGTGTTGAACCGGTGGTGTTTGTCCAGGGATTATGTTGTGTATCGGGATCATCGATGCAGTACAAGGTGGTGCTTCCCGGACAACTGCCGCCGTATCCCATGTAATGATAGGAATCATATTCGTTAGCGGATTGCCAGATATCGACGGTATAACCGTTTGGAACATTGATGTAAAAAATCCTGTCAGGATAACCTGTACGGCAAACACCAATGTCGTTTGCGTATCCTACTGTTGTGCTGCTGTAAGGGCTGGTAAGGGTTGCAAGATTTTGAGGATTGGTGCAATTTTCACCCGGTAAAAAACCCATATATGTACAGGTCGTTGTAACACAATTATTATACTCTAGCCCACAGGAGGAATTTGTATTCCAGTGGCAGTAATGTGTTCCGCCTGTCGTTGCTGTCCATTGCAGTGGACTATTTCCATAGGCAACTACCGGTCCATTGTAAGTTCCCCTCCTGATAGTAACAAATCCCCCGCCACTGATAGCACATTGATAGATTGTCCCTGAAACAACATTCGAAAGGGGGCTATATTCCGAACGGTAACTGCAAGTTGAAAATGTTACCGTACCGGAGGTTGGGGCCGTAGCTGAACCATACTGTGAAGTATTGGTGCATTGCCCCTGAGCCTGTTGGCTGATCCCGCTAACCAGGACAATCAACATTGTTAGAATAGTAAAGAATTTTTTCATACAATTAATGTTTAAATGAATAAATAAAAAATTAAGTTTTTATGACTGACATTTTAAATATGATCAAATCAGGACGGCAGTGATGTTTACAAATAAATACACCCAGAGCAGGGTTGTCGGTAGTATGAAATGCGCTGCCGGGATCGAGCAGGCCGGCATCAACGTTAGCGCCGGTGCCGCTGTGGCCGGCATCGTTCAGCCAGGCGTGCTGCCACTCACCGCTGCCCACACGGTATTTTACAAATACCCAGGCGGCTTCCCAGTTGTTGGGTTCGGAGGAGGTGCGCCAGGAGTTTTCCCATGTGAGGTCAAACTGCACCAGCGAGTAGTTGGAGGCATGGTTTACCCCCGCGGTAGTGTTCTGCCCGGTTACCAGTACGTTGGTAATTTTGATGTTGTTGGCGCTCAGGCCACCCAACAGCAACCCCAGAGAGATGAGGATTGTAAACTTTTTTCGTTTGATAGAATTAGAGTTTAATGATACATAACATTAACTAAAGTATTTATTTTCAGTGAACTATATTAACCATCCATCTTTCTGCCAACTTTTTGGCTCTCCACCGCCCGCCGTTCCCAATCGCCCATCTTCACCCCCGGTCCAACCCTCCCAAACCATCCAGCAACAAGGAGTAGAAAGGATTTTTTCATCGGGGGAAATGGTTTATGGATTTAATTTCATTTTTTCGGGTTGTTGATTTTTTGAGGTTGAGCAAATTTCAGCATAAATTCTATACGAGATCAGAATTAAAATGTTAAAATCGCAATTTATAGAAATTCTAAATAAAAATGGAGTGGTGGAGGAATGGAGGCATGGAGTGGTGGAGGGATGCTTGCCCGACTAGGACGTGTCTTGTCCTGAAATAAGTTTACACAAAAACTAAACACATTTCAGGATTATGAAGATAAAGGTAAAGCGTTTCACAGACGAATTCAAATTAAAGCCCCTAAATCTGAAGCGGCATGATTTTCCAAAGTATTTTTCAAAATCATTATCTTTGTCAAAATTAACATCAGAAATTATGGACACGCTGAATTTAGACCTCAACAAACGATACACCTACGCCGACTATCTTACCTGGATGGACGATGTGAGGAGGGAATTGCACGATGGTTTTATTAAACTGATGACCCCGGCGCCATCTTCGAAGCATCAGGAAATTTCGACAAATCTGGTTAGCATTTACTGGAATTTTTTACGAAAGAAACAGTGCAAAATTTACCATGCTCCTTCAGATGTCCGGTTTCCAAAGAATAGAAAAAGCCAAGACGATAAACAGGTTTACACCGTTCTTCAGCCCGATTTATATATTGTTTGTGATCTTTCCAAGATTGATACACGCGGTTGTCTGGGTGCTCCTGACCTGATAATAGAGATTATTTCGCCGAAAAACCCTAAACTTGATTTGAAGGATAAATTCGATATTTATCAGGAACACGGTGTTCGGGAATATTGGATTGTAAACCCGAACGATGAGAACGTGAGTGTGTTTTTTTTAGATGAAAAGGGGAAATTTCAGCTTGTGGGCATGTATGCCGAAGATGATAAAATCCCGGTGAATATCTTTAATGGCGATTTGAAAGTTGATTTAACGGAGGTTTTTATTCACTAGAAAAATAACCGCCTATCTGTTAAAAGTTAGACGAAAAAAAAGAGGCTGTCTCAAAAGTCTTTCTTTTGGATTTTCAACGCTTTTTGACCCTTGATCCCTAAAGGGAAAGCGTTGAAAATCAGGCTCCCGGAATTTATCCCGACAAAGTCGGGAGGGATGGGGTAATCCTGATTTTCAACATTTCAAGGATTAAGCAGACTTTTGAGTCAGCCTCTGCCCGTTCGGCTAAATCTCAACTATTAATGTTTCATGATTCAAATGCAGGAAAAGTCTCCAGGATAGTCCACACCTCGCTGGTTTTAAAAATCTGGTTGGTCTGATGGCATGCAGGGTGTCGAACCTTCTTGGTGTGAACTACAACCTTAAAAGTTTTACACCTTACATCCTCTCAGGCACCTCAATTCCAAGGAGGCTCATGGCCGATCTGATTACATTGCCAGTAAACCCTGACAACATCAAACGAAAAGCTACGAGTACTGGCTCGCTTTCCCGAAGGATGGGTGTTTCCTGATAATACTGATTAAACTCTTTTGCCAACTCATACACGTAGTTGGCAATGAGTGCCGGGCTATAATTCAGGCCGGCTTCATTCAACACTGCAGGGTAATCGTGCAGGACTTTCAGCAGTGATATTTCCTTTTGCAACAACTTTTCCGGAGGAGAAAACGCTGAATAGTTGATCCCCTTTTCGTCAGCTTTACGGAACAATGAGCGGATTCTGGCGTGTGTATATTGGATAAATGGCCCGGTATTTCCGTTGAAATCAATGGATTCTTCAGGGTTGAAGAGCATGTTTTTTTTTGGGTCAACTTTCAGGATAAAATATTTTAAAGCGCCTAATCCTATCATGCGATGGAGGTTTTCTTTTTCTAATTCCGAAAAATTATCAGTTTTACCCAGCTCTTCTGTTGTCGATTTTGCTGTCTGGTACATTTCTTCCAACAGGTCGTCGGCGTCAACCACTGTCCCTTCGCGAGATTTCATGCGTCCGTGCGGAAGTTCAACCATTCCATATGAAAGATGAAGCATATCATCAGCCCATGCTCTACCCATTCTTTTAAGTACTTTTTTCAACACATCGAAATGGTAATTCTGCTCATTACCCACAACGTAAATCAACTTTTCGGGGTTGAATTCATCTTTGCGCAACTGAGCGGTACCCAAATCCTGCGTCATATACACCGAAGTGCCATCGGCTCTGAGCAACAGTTTTTCATCAAGGCCTTCATCAGTCAGATCGCACCATACCGAACCATCTTTTTTACGAAAAAGTGTGCCATTTTTCAACCCCTCCTCAACCAGTTCACGACCAAGCAAATAGGTTTCCGATTCGTAATAAACCTTATCAAAATCCACACCCAATCTGGCATAGGTCTTATCAAATCCTTCATAAACCCATCCATTCATCATCGCCCAAATCTTCCTGATCTCTGGTTTTTGTTCCTCCCATTGCACCAGCATTTCCTGCGCTTCCATGATCAAAGAAGCCTCTTTTTCGGCAACCTCTTCGTCTATGCCATTTTTGACCAATACTGCAATCTCGGCTTTGTAATGCTTATCAAACATCACGTAATATTTACCTACTAAATGATCGCCTTTTAACCCTGTTGATTGAGGCGTTTCACCATTTCCCCACCTGATCCAGGCCAACATTGATTTACAGATATGAATCCCGCGATCGTTCACCAGATTAACTTTCACCACGTTTTTACCATTTGCATCCAGGATTTTTGCTACTGAGAACCCCAAAAGGTTATTCCGGATATGACCGAGATGCAAAGGTTTATTGGTGTTAGGTGAGGAATATTCAACAACCACCGGCTTTCCGCTCTTTTCAGCGACCAACCCGAAATTCTTCACAGCCGAGTTGTGAATGAAAAAATCCTTCCAGTATGATTCGTTGATCAAAAGGTTCACAAATCCCTTAATCACATTGAAACTACTGACCTCCGTCAAATTCTCCGTAAGGTACTGGCCCAGTTCGTGAGCCGTGATTTCAGGTGATTTTTTTGAAATCTTTATAAAAGGAAAGACCACGATCGTAAAATCGCCTTCAAACTCGCGCCGGGTTTTTTGCAACGAAATTGCTGCAGAATCAACCGGTTGTCCCCAAAGGTTTTGAACGGCTTCAGTGGTTTTTATGATAAGCTGTTGTTCAATCATGGCTATTTTGGTCATTAATTTTTGATGCAAAAATAGAAAAAACGAGGCGCTTCATCGGGCATTATCTTTCATAACTTAATTCATATCCATTTTAAGCAGTATGATCATTCAGATTTTATAGTTTGCAAATCAGTTACTTAACCGAATGATTATAACATTCAAAAGTCAGGATTTTGATTTCGGGGGGAAAGATTTCCTAAAAAATCTCATTGCCAGTCTCATTTTTTTGCTCTAAACCGTTATCTTTGCGCCACTTTACAAAAAGTTAGTTTTAAATAATTTAAGGGAAATAATAATGAAAAAGAATGTAATTATTATTGGTGCTGCGGGAAGAGATTTCCACAATTTCAACACGTATTATCGTGGAAATGCGAATTACAATGTGGTGGCATTTACGGCTGCCCAGATTCCCGATATCGACGGAAGGAAGTATCCGGCTGAGTTAGCCGGTGATTTATACCCGGATGGTATCCCAATTTACGCAGAAGAAGACCTCCCTAAACTCATCAAGGATCTGAAAGTGGACGATTGCGTGTTCTCCTACAGCGATGTCACTTATCAGAAAGTTATGTCGGTAAGTGCTATTGTTAATGCAGCCGGCGCAAATTTTATTTTGCTGGGACCTGGTGATACGATGCTCAAGAGCACAAAACCTGTTGTGGCTGTTGGCGCTATCCGTACAGGTTGCGGAAAAAGTCAGACCTCGCGGCGGATCATCGAACTGTTGATGGCCAAAGGACTGAAAGTAGTTGCTGTGCGTCACCCGATGCCATACGGCGACCTGGTAGCTCAAAAAGTCCAGCGCTTTGCCACGGTGGCTGACCTTGCAAAACACAAATGCACCATTGAGGAAATGGAAGAATATGAACCACACGTGGTTCGCGGTAATGTAATTTATGCAGGAGTGGACTACGAGGCCATTCTGCGTGCTGCCGAGCTCGATCCCGACGGCTGCGACGTCGTGCTCTGGGATGGCGGCAACAACGATTTCCCGTTCTACAAACCTGATCTGAACATCACTGTAGTTGACCCGCACCGTGCCGGTCATGAACTGAAATATTACCCCGGCGAGGTTACTCTCCGCCTGGCCGATGTGGTTGTGATCAACAAAATGGACAGCGCCAGCCCCGAAGGTATCCAGACTGTTCGCGAAAGCATTGCCAAAGTGGCACCGAAAGCAATCGTGGTGGATGGCGCATCGCCAATTAAAGTGGATGATCCCAAAATAATTAAAGGCAAAAAAGTGTTGGTGGTCGAAGATGGCCCGACACTTACCCACGGCGAGATGAAAATCGGCGCCGGAACCGTTGCAGCCCAGAAATTTGGCGCTGCCGAACTGGTTGACCCGCGTCCTTACACTGTAGGGAAATTGTCAGAGACTTTCAGAATATATCCTAACATCGGTACTTTGCTGCCGGCAATGGGATACAGTGCTCAGCAACTGAAAGACCTCGAAACTACCATCAACAATACCGAGTGTGATTCAGTGGTAATCGGAACACCGATTGACCTGAACCGCCTGATCAAGATCAAAAAACCCAACACCAGGGTTTACTACGATCTGCAGGAAATTGGTTTCCCCAACCTCGAAGAAGTAATCAACGATTTCGTTGAAAAACATAACCTGAAGTAAAGAGGTTTTTTCATATAAGGGTAAAAAGGCAGCTCCGATGGGGTTGCCTTTTTTTCATTCTTAGCGAAAGTATCGCTCAAAGCGATGCTATCGCTGGAGTCCATTTTTAAATTTTACCATCGTGCATTCATACGAATGATTTTTCCTAAATTTGCCATGAATTAGAAGAACCCAAGTGAAGTTTACAAATTACTTCCTTCATACAAGGCAACGAGCAGATAGAAAAATCATCAAGCTTGAATGGATTGAGAAAGTTTGTGACAACCCTGACCATCAAAGTAGGCAGGAAGATGGCAGGATCAGGAAATGGGGGTACATACCTGAAATGGGTAAATATTTAAGGGTTGTGCTGCTTGAGGATAATGAAACCGTTCACAATGCGTTTTTCGATAGAGACTTTAAACAATAAAACTATGAAAATCACCTACTTCAAAGATACCGACACGATGCTTGTTAGTTTCAACGACAATGAGATCACCGAAACCCGCGATCTGACAGAAAATGTGTTGATTGAGCTGGACAAAAACGGTAATCTTGTGAGCATGACCATCGAACATGCCCAACTGCAAACTGAAATTGCCAGTTTTTCCTACAACCAGATTGAAGGATTACAAGCGAGGTAGTTGGGGTTGCCTTTTTTAAGCTTTGCGATAGTATCGTTGGATCATGAAATTTAAACTTTGATCACCTTTCGCTCAAAGTTTTCCGTGGCAATAACATTATAACTCAACCAAAAGTTGATTTGCAGTTTTCAGGGTCTTTTTGCCTTCTTCATGGAGGGTCACGTCATTGAATGCATCCACAATATCCTGAATTTCTCTGCTTTTGCGTTTATCCTCAATCTTTTTGACAATCTGCACATATTTTAGTCCGTCAATCAGTTCAAGAAAAAAGGGGGCTTTGTTATCCTGTATGTCGAGAATTAGTTTCATTCTGTTGATAACTTTAATGTATGATCAGCGATTTTTTTTGCAAATATGCACTATTGAAAAATGCCTGACTAAGATTTACTTCGTGCAGTTCACATAAAGATATCTCCCTGATTGATGTAGCATTGTTTAAAATCATGCAGGGATAGGAATAACCTTGAATGATGCTTATTCTTTTTCTGATTCAGGTTTACAAAAAACCCGGCATTCCTCAATCTCTTTTTTCAGGTTTTCAATCAACCGGTTTCTCTTCGTATTTGTATTCTTTTCTGATCTTTCTGACCATTCGCAGCGGTTGCCGATTTCGCTGCCTATTTTGAAGGGTTTTTCGTAGAATTATAAAAATCATTTCTCTCATTTGATCTTCATTCAAAACTAATTTCTACTTTTGTTTGCTCAAAATGTAATAAACAGTGTAATTCATCAACATCTTCTGATCATGGCAAATTTAAGTACCAATTACATGGGGTTCAAACTGAAAAACCCAATCATAGCAGGAAGTTCCGGGTTGAACAAAACAGTGGAAAACCTTCAAAAGCTCGAGAAACATGGCGCTGCAGCTGTTGTCCTGAAATCCCTTTTTGAAGAACAAATCATGCACGAGGTAAACAAGGTAATGAATAACAAGGACAATCGTGAGAATTATTCATACCCGGAAGCAGAGGATTACATCAGCAATTACACTAAAGAAAAAGACTTGAACGACTACCTGCGATTGATTGAGCAGGGTAAAAAAACCATTACCATTCCATTGATTGCCAGTATCAACTGTATTTCAGCCTCCGAATGGACAACTTTTGCCAAAAAGATTGAAAATGCCGGCGCCGACGCGCTTGAACTGAATGTTTTCATACTCCCCTCCGACACCAAGCGAGATTCCGCTCAAAACGAACAACTCTATTTTGATGTGGTCACAGAGGTGATGCGCCAGGTTTCCATACCGGTTGCTTTAAAGGTGAGTCACTATTTTTCAAGTCTTGCCAAAACAACCCTAAAATTATCGTGGACAGGTATTGCCGGTATGGTTTTATTCAACCGCTTTTTCTCACCTGAAATTGATATAGACCAATTCAGAGTGACCTCCTCGCATGTATTCAGCACCAAAGATGAGATTTATACGCCGCTAAGGTGGATTGCTATGCTTAGCGACAGGTTGCATTGCGACATTGCCGGATCAACCGGAGTGCATGATGGAGAGGGTGCAGTGAAGATGCTGCTTGCAGGCGCCAGGGCGGTTCAGATCGCATCGGTGCTTTACAAAAATGGTTTTGAAGCAATAGGTGAGATCAATGCCTTCATCGAACAATGGATGGATAAGCACAACTTCAAAACCACTGACGAGTTTATTGGCAAAATGAGTGTAAAATTTGCTGAAAACCCTGCCGCTTATGAGCGCGTTCAGTTCATGAAACATTTTGCCGGGATCGAATAATCCTCTAAATCAATACCGGCCTTCGCCTGGGTGATTTGAAAAAATCGCGGAATTCGGGTGGCCCTGTCAGGTATTTCCCTGTGAAATCGTCCATACTGTCAATGGTTTCGTTGGATAGAAGATCAGAAACTTCATCCATCGAACCGCTGCCAAGCATAAATGGCAATTCATCAGTACGCATGAAGCCACCCTTGAACCGGCCAATAATCTGGTATTCCTCCAACTCTGAAACAGGCTTACCTGTAATAGCGCAGGTCGACAACTGATCGTAAACATCCAACTCAGTTTTAATTTGCTTGTGTGAAAAATGATCAAAGCTACCTTGCAACTCTTCAGCGAAATAACGCTGAAGGTTTTCTTTTGACTGAGCTGAATAGCTGTTGGTGAAAGTCAATGCACATGAAAAACAAATGGCGTATTCGAACATTGCCTCCATTTTTCCCGAAACGGGATTTCTCCGGAAAACCTTTTCGATCATGTATTCTGAGTCGGTCTGTATAATATCCTTTTCACACACCTGGCATTTGGTAAAGGGCATGTTGCTGATGGATTCGTAAAATAGCCTCGGGATAATCAGTTTATTGGAAGAATTGCCGTCGTCCTGCATGGTTAAATGAATTACTGTTTAAATAGAAAGTTGTATTTGCAGTTAAAAGCTACAAGTAAATATTGAAGTCTAAACGAAAAATCGTTTTAATCATGCGAAAATAAACCATTATTTTGCAACGCAAATTTAATTGACCAATGAAGATTGAGATTGATCCGGGTGCAGGATTTTGTTTTGGAGTTCAGCGAGCCATCCAACTGGCTGAAATGGAGCTTGATAACGGGCAGGAGTTATTCAGCCTGGGACAGATTGTCCACAACGAAAGTGAGGAAAAACGATTGAACGATTTGGGGATGAAGACTATTACTTACAAGGATTTCGGAGAACTCCATGAAAAAACTGTGTTGATCAGGGCGCACGGCGAACCACCGTCAACCTACGATACAGCCAATAAAAACCGGCTAACGCTGATCGAAGCTACGTGTCCGATCGTTACTAAACTTCAGCAAAAAATCAGGAAAGTTTGGATAGAAAGTAGAAAGGAAGACTTGCAGATCGTAATTGTTGGAAAAAAAGCTCATCCAGAAGTAATCGGATTGGCCGGACAAACAAATTTTCAGGCTATTATTATTGAAAGTCTATCCGACATCGAAAAAGTGGATCATGGAAAATCGGTTTATATTTTTGCACAGACCACTGTAGATGCGGATTTTTTTGAGGAGGTGGTGAAGAGAATTTACGTCCATCAATCCAGGCGGAAAGACGAAACTGACCCTGCTCAATTCGCCCTGATGGGTGGAGGGAACCCCAGAGGCAGGGAGGTTACAGTTCAGAAGAGCATCTGCAACCACGTAAAAAACCGGAAAGAGCAAATGATTCAGTTTGCCCGTGAACATGATTTGGTTATTTTTGTGGGTGGAAAAAAATCGTCCAATGGTCAATATTTGTATGGATTATGCCGGTTGGAGAATCTAAATTCTGTTTTTATCGAAAATGAAGCTGTGCTCAAACCTGAATGGTTTGCCGGTTGCAAATCGGTGGGCATTACGGGCGCCACCTCTACCCCACCCTGGCTGCTCGAAAAAGTGAAACAACACATCAAAACAATGATCAAAGCGTAAATTGAATGTATCTCAAAAGCCTCAAAATACACGATTTCAAGAATTATCCCTCAGCAGAGTTGGAATTTTCACCTAAAATCAATTGCCTGATCGGCGACAATGCCGCTGGAAAGACCAACATACTTGATGCAATATTTTACCTTTCGTTTTGTAAAAGCTATTTCAACGCTATCGATACGCAGAACATCCGGCACAACCAGGAATACTTTTCCATTTTGGGTGAATATGTGATTAATGAAGAAAAAAACGACACCATCCAGTGCGTACAAAAGCGCAATCAGAAGAAGAGTTTTAAACTGAACAAGAAGGAATACTTACGGCTGGCCGATCACATCGGGCGCTACCCGCTGGTGATGATCTCACCATACGACCGCGACCTGATCAACGAGGGCAGCGAGGTACGTCGGCGGTTTATTGACAGCGTCATCAGCCAGTTCGACCCCATTTATCTCGACAACCTGATCAACTACAACAAAGCCCTGGCCCAGCGAAATTCATTGCTCAAATCTTTTGCCGATAAAAACTTCTTCGACCGATCACTGCTTGAAATCTGGGATCATCAGCTTTGTGAGATCGGTAACCAGATTTTTCCGGTAAGGAAAACCTTCCTTGAAGCCTATCAGCCCATATTCGATCATTATTTCAGCATGGTTTCCGGTGGAAAAGAGAAGGCGACCATTGTATATGATTCACAGCTACTCGAAAAAAGTGCTGAAGAATTACTGTCCATATCCCTCGATCGTGATAAATCACTGCGTTTCACCAGCGCCGGTGTTCACAAAGACGACCTGATATTCAACATCGAAGGGTATCCGGTGAAAAAGTTTGGTTCGCAGGGACAACAGAAGTCGTTTATCATCGCCCTGCGACTTGCGCAATACATGTACATCAAAGAGCTGAAAGGCTTCAAACCACTGATTCTTCTTGACGATATCTTCGACAAATTGGACCACAAACGTGTGGAGCAAATCATTCAATTAATGGTGGAAAATAATTTTGGACAGGTTTTCATCACTGATACTCAGCAGGAACGCATCGAGCATCTGCTTACCAAAATTTCGAACAATTATAAAATTTACCAGATCAAAAGTGGGACAGCCACTCCATTATCTTCACTTTAACCAATAACGAATATGTCATTCCGGGTATCAAACGAGCAAACACTTGGCGAGGTGCTCAAACAGCTGATCGCATCTTACCGTTTCGAAGGCAAACTGAAAGAAGCCAGTCTGATCAGTTCGTGGGAAAGCGTTGTCGGTGAAATGATTGCCAAACACACTGTACAACTCAGGATAAGCAAGAAAGTACTATATGTTGAAGTGGACTCAGCAGCCCTGCGCAACGAACTTACCTACGCCCGTGAAAAAATTAAAAAAGCACTCAACCGCAAAGTGAAAGATAATGTGATTGATGAAGTGGTGTTCAGGTAAGAAACCGGCGTTTGATTCAAAAAAAATAGTTTGACTTAGTGTTAATAATCATTGCTTTATCATCTCCAAAAACTCCTCCTCGCTGATGATCTTCACTCCGAGCGATTCGGCTTTTTCCCGTTTGGCAGGACCCATATTTTCGCCGGCAACTAAAAAATCGGTGTTACCACTGACTGAACTGACATTTTTCCCGCCATGCTGCTCAATCACCCGCTTGATCTCGTCGCGGGAAAAGTGCTGAAAGACGCCGCTGACTAAAATTTTCAATCCCTGCAACTGGTTACCTAAACAACATCCCGTGTGGAATTCAGATGTATCCGCTAAATCATTTTGAAGAAGCAGCTCAAGTTCACTTTCACTAATTATCCTAATGCCAATAGATTTGGCATTTTCGTATTTGCGAGGTCCAAATTCTAATCCAGCAACTAAATATGTAGTTGATTTATTGACATTTGATTGAATTTTGCAGCCCAACGAGCAGAGTAATTTAGCAAGTTCATTCCTTGTATAATTCTTGAAAACTCCTGAAATTACCGCATTCTTTTTGAAAAAAGGTGTTTGTTTAATAACTCGATCATAGTTAGGGATGCAATTTTCTTTACTAATCCTATCATGAAAAACTTGCTCTCTGTGAATTTGATCTTGCTTTTTCTCAAGTTTTTTGAAATCGGGGGCTTCGTTATTTGCAATTTTCAAATAAAGATTGGCACATCCCAAAGCATCTGAAAGAGCATCATGATGTTTGAGATCAATTCCATAAATCGAACATGCCTCATTTAACTTTAGTCCTGTTAATCTATAGGTGCAATCATCAAGAAATTTGGGGATTTCTATTTGATAGTAATTCAATGTTTGCTCCAATGCAGAACGATCAAAAGAAATATTGTGAGCTACTACCAATTGATCCTCGAAGAAATTACGAATTGAATCCCAGATATCGGAAAAGCTTGGTGAATTTTCTGTTAAATCAGGAGTGATTCCATGAACTTTAATATTCCAGTGGCTGTATTCATTATTAGGAGGCTGCACGAGGAATTTTTCTCTAAAAACCAATTTACCGTACTTTATTACCACCACTCCTATTGAACAGATCGAATGCATTCTGCTGTTCGCTGTTTCAACATCAAATGCAGTAAAGCATAGATTATTCATTTTTTATGAGGTTTAGAAATTCAGTCTCATTGATAATTTTAACACCAAGTTTTTGTGCTTTAATTAGTTTTGAGCCAGGGCTTTCTCCTAAAATTAGAAAATCAGTTTTCGATGAAACAGAGCTGACAAATCTTCCTCCATTTTCCTCTATCATTTTTTTTGCTTCTTCTCTTGATAAGGTAGGAAGCGTTCCTGTGACGATAAACGATTTACCGTTAAAAACTGAATCTGCGATTTGATTAGACCTCAAAGTTTCTTCGATTTCAAACTTCAGACCATGCTTTTTCAATTTTCCTATTTCATCTCTGTTCAATGGATTTTTAAAATAATCAATTACGCTATTGGCAATGCTCAATCCAATGTCCGGCACACTCAACAAATCGTCGAAAGAAGTATTCATAAGCCTATCAATGGAACCAAACTCATGAGCCAATTTTTTCGCTACTGTTTCACCCACATACCTGATTCCTAAAGCATAAAGCACATAATGAAATGCGCGTTCTTTTGAGTTCTCAATGCTCAATAAGAGATTATCTCTACTCTTTTCCTGAATTGATGTTATTGACAGTGTATTAAGCTTTGAAATCCAATCAATTACTTTTTTATCCTTAAAAAAATTGTTTACTTTTTCAGAAATATCCAATTCTATTCCAATCTTCATCAATTCCTCAACTGATGCTTTTGAAATCAAATAAATGTAATCGAAGTTTTTTATCAATATTTTGATATCAGTTTCAGTGACACCGGGAATATTTAGTAATCTTATTATTGTTTCGAGTGAAATGCCATCCTCTCTTTCAAAATCGCTACCAAATGATTTAAGATATTCTTGATTGAAGGGATTTTTCAAATATTCGTAAATCTTTTCTCGAATTCTTTCAACACTAATACTTTTGTTTCCTTGAAAGTCAATTATTTCTTCCAAGTCAGTGTATGTGGCCTTTGAATAATTTGCTAATGATTTGAAATGCTTAACTATCGCATTTGAATTTTTCAATGATAGTCCGTTATATCCAATCCTGAATGCGAAGATCACTTTTTCTAATGGAACTTTTGGTAGCTCATAGGTATCAGGGATTATGACTTTCTCTAATCCTATGAGTTCTTTTTTGTAACGATTTAGCTCATATAGATCACTAAACTTCTTTAGGTAATCCTTGTCAAATAACAAAACTATGGTTCCTTCTCCCAAACCTTCAATATCCATCGCTTTACGGCTGATAAAGTGTTCGAGTTTGCCTTTGATCTGAGGCGGGCAGCCGGTGTCGTTGGGGCAGTAGTAGGCAGCTTCGCCTTCGGCGCGGATTAATGGAGTTTCGCACTCGGGACAGTTTTTAATAAAAACGGTTTCGATGGCATTGGCCGGGCGCAGATTTAAATCAACTCCAGTGATCTTCGGGATGATTTCACCGCCTTTTTCTACAAAAACGGTATCGCCAATCCTGACATCGAGTTTTTTGATGATGTCGGCATTGTGCAATGACGCCCGTTTAACAGTTGTTCCGGCCAGCAACACCGGCTCAAGGTTGGCAACAGGAGTAACGGCGCCTGTGCGTCCCACCTGGTAATCAATGGAAAGGAGCCGGGTGGAGGCGCTTTCGGCAGCATATTTATAAGCAATGGCCCAGCGGGGCGACTTTGCCGTGAAACCAAGCTCCTGCTGCTGTGTGTAACTGTTTACCTTGATCACCACGCCATCAATGTCGAAGTTGAGTTGGCGGCGCTCGTGTTCCCAATTGTTGATGAACTCGAAAATTTCGTCAATAGTGCGGCACTTAGCCATGAATTTAGGGATTTTGAAGCCCCACCTGCGACACTCCTGGATGTTGTCGTAATGGTTGTTATGGGGTAAGTTTTCACCGTTCAGGTGATAGAGAAAGCAATCGAGGTTGCGTTTGGAAACTTCGGCTGAATCCTGCATTTTAAGACTACCCGATGCAGCATTGCGCGGGTTGGCAAAAGGTTGGTCGCCGTTTTCAATTTTAGCTTCATTCAACTTATCAAACGCATCTCTGGTCATCATCACCTCGCCGCGGATTTCGAATTTTTCTGGAAATCCCGCTCCATGCAATTTCAATGGTACGCTCCTGATGGTTTTGATGTTAGCTGTTACATCATCTCCCTGTTCTCCATCGCCGCGTGTAACTCCCATCGCCAGTTTACCATTTTCATAACGTAGCCCGATGGCAACGCCGTCATATTTCAATTCGCAAACAAATTCAACATCTCCAGAAATCACCTTTTTCACGCGATTGATAAAATCCACCACTTCCTGCTTTGAGTAGGTGTTGCCAAGCGACATCATCGGGTATTCGTGCTTCACCTGACGAAACTCTTTCGTGATCTCCCCCCCTACCCGCTTTGTTGGAGAATCCGGTGAAGAAAATTGAGGAAATACCGCTTCAAGATCTCCCAATTCTTTCATTTTCATATCAAAATCATAATCCGAAATCACCGGTTCCGAAAGGACGTAGTAACGATAATTGTGTTCGTTCAATTCTTTCGAAAGCTCTTCAATGCGATTTTTTGCCTGGTCAGGTTTCAACATGATCAATAACTTTTAAACAACCAAAAATAGAGAAAAAAAATTGCATGGGACTCATAGCGAAAAGCATGGAACAGAGAGTACCGGATAAATGGCAGGTAATTTACGCTGAAATTTAAAAGGAGAGGGAAAAAAGCAGCCCCAAGGATAAAAAACCTACCTGCAAAGAACACAATAAAAACAGATTGGATTTATGAGCAAAGAAAAGAGTCAGAAATACCCTGAAGCGAACTATGCAGATCCATTCAGCAACTCCAATATCTCAAGCAGATTCTGCTGCTTTAGGGATTCCCGGGTTGTAATGGCCGATTTGGTAAAGTAGTGATGATTTTTCAAAAAGGAGACTTGCAGTTGGTACCATTGCTTAAGAGATGTTATTTTGAATTGATGGATATCCCATTCATGTTTTAAGCGATGAGAAATCATAAAAAAATCACTTCGTCCAAGGTAGTCAAGGTCGGCATCACAAATGATTTGCTCCAGCTTCTTGGTTGCGCTTTGCGGGAGTTTTGTAGTCATTATCATGTTGCTGATGATTTCGATTTCATTCTGATTGTAACCATACCCTGGTAATAATCCAGCGGCTAAGGCACAAGAAGCTTCTTCATGACCAACATATGTTTTCAACATTCCTGAATCGTGAAATAAGCAGGCTGTTTTCACCAGTGCCTGGTCATAGGGATTTATGTTTTCAGCAGCCATAAGCCTTTCAGCCGAATGCAGCACATCAAGTGTGTGATTAAGATCATGGTAGAAAAGATCTGGTTTAAGCTCCCTGCTTAACATACCAATCATAAATGTTTTGACTCCCTCGTAATCCATGAATTAGTGCTGGTTTTGAGTTATCATTATCAATGTGTCCATATTTTGTCAGCGTAACAAAAGAGCCGGAATTTTATCCGGCTCAATAATTTTTTAATTAGCAAAACGGCTTTAGTAAGAAACAATTTTCTGCCAGTTAAGTTTTCGGGGATTGATACACATGGCAGGTATTTGTGAACCATTAAAGATAATCTGCTCGTCCCAGGATCCCAGGATAAAACGTTTAAAACTTTGGTCCGGGTCGGTCATAATCATGATCAGATCAGCATTGATAGTTGTTGCAAAGTCAATCACCTGTTTGGCAAAATTTGTATTCTTTTCGGCTATCCTGATGGCAAATTTCACATCGTTCGTGCTGAAATATTCAGTAATTTGTTTTACAGCCTCATTAATTTCATCACCTGCCATCTGGTAGATATGAATTTGGGAATTGAATTGCTTGGCAATGTGAACTGCCCATTTGGTTTTTTCCCATGGCCCTGCATCACTTGTAATCGGGAGCACAATATGGCGGTAGCCATTATCGAAAGATCGCTTTTGAACAACAATAACAGGTGCAGGTGAACTGGTTACCACCTTCAAAGCGTAACTACCCGTGAGGTGCTGAATACCAATTTTTCCATGTGTTCCAAGGTAAAGAAGATTAGCACCTATCTCCTTGGCCACATCACTGATGGTAGTAAAGATTGTGCCTTCTCGGGCAATGCATTCAGCCTCGATCCCGAAATTAGCTTTAATGTCAGCAACAATTTCGTTTAGTTTTTCTTTGATAGCATTCTCATCAAGGCTATCCTTTTTTAGTTGACTTTTCGTAGTGCTATCGATCACATGCAGCACAACTACTTTGTAACTTAGGAATTTTGCGGCTTCTGAAGCCTGGTTAATGGCATTGTCGCCCACTGGTGTAAAATCTGTGGGAACCAACACGATATTGTTCATGTTTTCAGTCATGATAAATTAAGTTTTTTATGTGAATGAACACTCGTTTGCAGTGGTACAAAAATAGATTTTTTTTTGCAGGTGAATTGTTAATGAAATGATTTTTCCAAAAAAAACATTACAAGCCTCTACCTGAGCTAAGCGAAGCAATAGGATCATCCTTTTGGTTAACCTTGAAAGGTTCTTCAATAACTTCATCTTTAATTGTGTTATAAAGCTGCTTCACAATTGATGCTGCAGGTGCATTTACGTTGTTCAGAAGAATAATAGTCACCGAATCTTCAATATATCGTGTGAGACTTGTAGTGAATCCATTCCAAAGGCCGTTATGATAAATTACCTGTTTATCGTCAACAACCATGAATCTCCAGCCCATTCCATAGTCATGAAAGCGGTTTCTTGGCGTTATAACTTTTGTAAAAGCTATTTTGGTAAGGGAATCGCTGATCAATAGATTATTGCTCCAGGCCTGTTCCCATTTAAGCAAATCATCCATTGTACTATAAACACTTTTATCGCCTCCTATTTCATCCAAAGGATCGTGATCAAACTTACTGTAACGCCTGCCGCGCCGCACAAATCCGAAAGCGACGTTTGAAGAAGTATCTATGGTAGTTTTATTCCAGACAAAAGAATGATCCATTCCAACAGGGTCAAAAATATGTTGCTTTACAAACTGATGAAAAGGCATATTAGAAACCCGTTCTACCAGCATCGCAAGCATAGCATATCCTGTATTGCTGTAATGGTGTCGGCGACCTGGTGTAAATCCAAGTCCTGAATTATGTTCCTTCAGTAATGTCAATACATCATCGTAAGTTAGTGATTTTTCTTTATCCCAGTAATTATCAACAAAATACATATAGTTCTGAAGCCCAGATGTGTGCTGCAAAAGGTGTTTAATTGTAATTTCTTCAAACGGAAATTCAGGGATGTAATTCTGAACCGGTTCTTCTATATGCAGTTTCCCGCGTTCATGCAACATTAATACTGACATTGCGGTAAAAGCTTTGCTGACCGAAGCCAGTTGGAAAACTGTTTCGAAATTCATTGGCTTTTTTGTGAATATATTGGAATACCCTCGTGAAATCTTTACGATAGGATATCCTTTAAATGCAATCAGCACATTACCGTTAAATCGATGGTTATCAAGGACTCTCTGAACAAGCGTTTCGATGTGCTCCATACGCTCTGCTGACATGGGAGGAGGAATAACAACCTCTTCCGGCAATTCGAGGTTAAATTCCCTTGAAATGATGTCAGTGGTATTGCACCTAATGAATATTAATAAGAAAATCAGCAGTATTCTGAAAAATCGCATGGCAGGTATCAGATTCAATTGAAGCGTCAAAAATAGCATAATTTGAAATTTTGGAAGATAAATGTAGTCATGAACAGAAAGTTTTGAAGGAGAAATATCACACGATGATTTTTTTTCATAGCTTCGCAAATCGCTTTTGGATAAATTATTTGCTGATGGTAAGACTTTTTGGGATCAAAATATTGGATGGAAATGAATTTCTGGCTGTTGAGGATGAACTCGAGAGGCTAAAACCTGGCCATTTTTCACAATTCAGAAAAAAATACAGAAATCTTACAGCCTTACAGCACAGTTTTTTTAGCGATCTCCTTATCAGGATGTTACTATCAAAACGATATCTGATCCGGGATTCTGATGTTGTACTGGGGTACAATGATCATAATAAGCCATTTCTTAAGAACCGGCAGAATCTTCATTTTAATGTTTCACATTCAGGTAGCTGGATAGTGGCAGCTTTTTCGGAGAAGATTGTGGGTATCGATATCGAAAGGGTTAAAAAAGCTAATTTGGAAGTTGCACATCGGTATTTTTCTGAAGAAGAAGTCTTCTTTCTCGACCAGATCGAGGAGTCAGCAAAGGATGAATGGTTTTTTAAATTTTGGACTATCAAGGAAAGCTATCTGAAAGCTGTTGGTACGGGACTTACAAGGCCATTGAGTTCATTCGCGGTAGTATTCAATGGCCGTGAAGTAAAACTGATGGATGGAGGTTTGGAAGTAGATGTAATTCTTAGCCAGATGGATTTTGATCGCGACTACAAACTGGCAATATGCTCATTTGGAGAATGGATTGAAGACAACGTGGAAATTATCAGCCTTACTGAAATTCTTGATTTTTACAAAGGATAAAGTAACCTTCTGCTATATCAGTTTTTTCTGTTGCATCAGGTGGATAATATCCAATACCAATTGACCTGTCGAAAACTTTTCCACATTGTAGGTAATATCATAGCACAATTCCTGCGAGCAGCCAGCATAGAGCATTTTGATCAGTTTATCGCGATTATTGTCAATTTCTTTGATCCTGGCAAGAGCAACCGCTTTTGACAGGTCGTGTTTTTCCATAAATCGTTCAGCCCGCCATTGAACCGGCGCAACCAATTTCACATGCAGCGCTTTCTCAATGTCACGGGTGATTTGTGCTCCTCCACGACCAAGAATGATTGAATACCCTTCGGTAGCAAAATCGCGGATTACATTTTTAATGGCGTTTTTAATTTTCCATTCACTGTGGTATTCTTTAGAAGTGACTGATTGCATGAAATCCTCCCACATGGTTCGCTGTTCAGAATCAAAAATAAACTTTATATTTTCGCTCTGGGTCTTTAATTCCTGCGCTGCTGCTTCAAGGATTTTCTTGCTGATTACTTCCCAACTCGATTTGCAACCGATGGGTAGATAGTATTCATTCAGACGAAGTGCAAGCTGACGGGCAAGTGCTGTTCCTTCGCAGCCGCATTCGCGCGAAATAGTGAGAACCGGCCCTGGTGCTTTTGTTCGAACCGGCGGGATCAACTGCTGCTGATAGCGTTTTTGAAAGTACTCCATGATATGATTTTCCATGGGATTCAGTTTTTAATTTCAGGGTGAAAGATACACATTTTTCACAATTCCAAAAAAAAAATTGAAGAGGATGCTTTTTCAAGCGCAAAAAGTGACAAACATTCTCAATAGCTTCTATTTTTGCAAAAATTTAATCATGCTTTTTGAGGATACATACAAAACTATCGTCAGCAGATCAGAAGGTGTCTTTAAGGATAAGGGGAGCAGATTCATTTCTTTTGCCATTCCTGTTCAGACTGAGGAGCAGGTAAAAGCTGAAATTGAAACCTTAAAAAGGGAATATTTCGATGCCCGGCATCACTGCTATGCCTATATTTTGGGGTTTAATAAAGATGCTTTTCGGATGAATGATGATGGTGAACCTTCTGGTACTGCAGGGAAACCCATTCACGGGCAACTCCTCGTTCATGATTTGACCAATACGCTTATTGTGGTTATCAGGTATTTCGGCGGCATTAAACTCGGTGTCAGGGGGCTCATCAATGCCTACAAGTTTGCTGCTCAGGAAGCCCTCATCAACAACACCATCGAAACACGAATTGTCAGTGAAGTTTACCAGGTTAAGTTTGCATACGAGGATATGAATGATATAATGCGTATCATGAAAGAAGAGGATCTCGACCAAATCAATCACAATTTTCACCTGACCTGCACCCTCGATTTTGCCGTAAGAAAAAGTAGAGCTGACAATGTGATTAAAAGGTTCAAAGATTTGAGAAAGGTGGAAGTGAATTATCTTACAACTATTTAAAATCAACACTTTTGAAAGTAGAGGCTGGCTCGAAGGAGCTTAAATAGCTGGCAATTTTTGTCAGGTTTAATTGTCCTTTTTGCAATGAGAATAGAGCCAATATAAAAAAAGGAGGATAGAGGTCAACTTAAAATCAGGCAAACCGGAAAACCACGAAAACTTTACTTTCGCCAAATTATTTAACGCATCGCCATTTAATGAAAAAAGACCTTCGCATTGTATTTATGGGTTCACCAAAGTTTGCCGTTGCATCACTTGAAGCAATTCTGTCAGCTGATTATAATGTAGTTGGTGTAATCACGGCACCGGATAAAGTTGCAGGTCGGGGTAAGCAGATCAGGAAAACCGATGTAAAAGAATTTGCTGAGAAAAAAGGGTTAAACCTATTACAACCGGAAAACCTTAAAGACCCTCTGTTTTTGAAGAACTTTAAAGCATTGAACCCAAACCTCGGTATAGTGGTTGCATTCAGGATGTTGCCCGAAGTGGTGTGGGCTTATCCTGAATATGGCACGTTTAATCTTCATGCTTCTCTGCTTCCTCAATATCGCGGTGCAGCACCTATTAATCATGCCATTATTAAAGGTGAAACGGAAACAGGTGTTACAACTTTCTTTTTAACGCATGAGATCGATACCGGCAATGTAATCTATCGTGAAAAACTGCCGATTGGTGAACTTGAAACTTTCGGCCAACTTCATGACAGGATGATGGTTGCAGGTGCTGCTTTAGTTCTAAAAACTGTTGAAGCCATCCAAAACGATTCTATCAGATTAACTCCACAGTGCAATTTATTCATGCCCGGTGAGCTATTAAACACTGCACCAAAGATATTTAAGGAAGATTGCCGTATTGACTGGACCCTCAAAGCAAAGGAGATTCATAATCTGGTGAGGGGACTTAGCCCGGTTCCATCCGCTTTTACTCATTTAATCAGCCCTTCCGGCGAACAGTTCCAAATGAAAATTATCAAAACTACATTCAGGGAGATTGAGCACCAGCAAAAGGCCGGAAGTATAAAATGCGACAACAAGAAGGAGTTCGGGATTTTTACGAAGGATGGAATTGTCCTGATCGATGAACTACAATTAGCAGGAAAAAAAAGCCTTTCGGTCAATGCTTTTTTAAATGGATTTAAACTCACCCCGGAGTGGAAAGTTAGATGAGTAAAAAGCATCATTCGGCTTGAAAGCCGCTTGAATTATAGATTTTTAACTAAAATTATGAACAAAAAGCCTTTTTTTTCCACATTTTAACCATTTTTATTGCTGAAATGCTTGCTATTATTCAGATTTAGCTTATATTTGCCGTGATAATTTAATTTATTAATCAAAATTTCATTGACCATGAACAAAGCTGAACTAATTGATGCAATGGCTGCCGAAGCCGGTTTGACCAAAGTAGATTCAAAAAAAGCATTAGATGCTTTCGTAAAAGCTACCACCCATGCGCTTAACTCAGGCGACAAAGTTACCCTTGTTGGTTTTGGATCTTTTGGCGTTTCAACACGCGCTGCAAGAACAGGAAGAAACCCACAAACAGGAAAAGAATTGAAAATTGCCGCCAAGAAAGTGGTAAAATTCAAAGCTGGTAGCGAACTGGCCGGGTCTGTTTAAGCCTTTAACGCAAATTAAAAAAAGCTCCGTTTTACGGGGCTTTTTGTTTTTCAAGGCAAAAGCGGTAAGGCAGCGATGCATCCTCTCCTGCATAATCCACACCTATGCGCTGTCCGGCGGTTATTTGTCCCGGAAACAACTCTCCCCTGTCTTCAATCCAAATGTGTAATCCGGAAGATGCAGAACCTTCGCCGGTCAATGGAAAACCGGAGTGAGAATAATGTATTCCAAGCAACTTGCATACATTTCCTGGGCCAATCCCTTGCCTGACATTAAGTTTTGAGCTTTTTAAGCGTCCAATCATCCGATCCATACCATCCAATGGAATTATTGCCCGAATCAGCACAGCATGTGGAACACCCCTGACATTTGTAACCACATTAAAAAGGGAGTGTATTCCATAACACAAGTAAACATAAGCAATACCTCCTTCTCTGTACATCACTTCATTTCGCCTGGTGATCTTACCTCCATAGGCATGGGAGGCCCTGTCCGTTAACCCTGCATAAGCTTCGGTTTCAACAATAATTCCAGAAGTTTGGCAATCATCGAAATTCGTAACAAGCACCTTTCCAAGAAGCCGGCGAGCCACTTCAACAACATCATCCTGCAGGTAAAATGATTTACTGATGTGCTTTCCGCTAATCATTAGTACAACTTTGATTTACGGATTCCTGTTTTGTGAAGAAAATGGATCAGGGAGGTTTGCAGCACACCAAGACCGTATTTTACACTTCGTCTGAAATTTATAGATGATGCCTCTTCAAAATATTTTGTCGGACATGTGATTTCAGCAATTTCAAATCCCGCCATAAAAATTTGTGAGATCATCTGATTATCGAATACAAAATCATCAGAATTTGACATGAATTTTATTTTTCTCAGCACTTCACCCGAAAAAGCCCTATAGCCAGTGTGATACTCCGAAAGTTTTTGCCAGAATATCCAATTTTGGAACAATGTCAAAATCCTGTTGGCAACATATTTATAAAAGGGCATTCCTCCCATCAGGGCTCCTTTGCCCAAGATCCGCGA
Organism: Bacteroidales bacterium; assembly: GCA_014860585.1. NCBI lineage: Bacteria > Pseudomonadati > Bacteroidota > Bacteroidia > Bacteroidales > Bacteroidales bacterium. Next base: position 27,215 of record JACZJL010000095.1, read on the forward strand.
ACCAAAAACCACCTTGTACAAATCGTTGGCAATTAGATAGGCCATAGAATGAATAAGCTTTGGAGTGTATTGATAATCAGGGTGAAGCATGACTACGATATCAGCATTAAGTTCCAATGCTTTTTGGTAGCAGGATTTCTGATTGGCGCCATAGCCTCTGTTTTCAGCATGAACAAGTATATGTTTTATCCCGAGTTGCCTGGCAACTTCTACACTGTTGTCGTGACTTTTATCATCAACAAAAACCACCTCATCCACAATGTCGAAAGGTATTTCATTATAGGTTGCTTCAAGTGTCCTGGCGGCGTTGTAAGCCGGTAGGACTACAACAACCTTCATATTGTTAATCATAAATCTGGAAAATGAATTAATTAAGTGATTCTGGATTGATGAATCAGAGTGCAAAAGTAAAAACATTATCTGGTCTCAGGAAATCCAGAACAGCTTTTTATCTTTTGTGTAATTAACTTTTCCATTGTCAAGTAGCCACTCTATGACCCGGATTACCTTTTCGTGGCTCGTTTTTTCGACTGATAAAATTACTTTATCCAATTCCATCGGTTGAGCTTTTAGCAACGGTTTTATTTTCTCAATTACTGCATTGAATTCCAATTCATTTAAATCAACTTTGTTACGCTCGATACACACATCGCATTGGCCGCATCTTTTTACGTTGTTTTCACCGAAGTAAGTTAACAAAGTAACACTTCGGCATCGATTATGGGTTGTAAGGTAGCTGTGAAGCGATTTCAGCCTGTCGTATGCGACCCGTTTGCGAAGCGTATAATTTTCTTTTGAAATGTAAAGCTCTTTTGCGTCCAGGCGCTCTTCGGTGAAAATGATCTGAGGTTTGGTTTTTGACGGGATAAATACAAGCACCCCCATTTTGTTGAGCTTATCCAGTTTTGAGGTAACGATGTCCAAAGGAAGACCAGACCGTTTTGCCAGTTCATTCAGGTTAAATTTCACAAATTGTGTAAACAAACCGGTGTATGACCTCAGGATAATTTTGAGGAATACATCAAGATCGGGGTTCTCGACACGAAATTTATAAAGTTTCTCTCCGTGCAGTTTCACATGCAATTTTGGTGGATTGTGCACACCTTCATTTAGAATTAGATACCCTTCCTTTTCAAGGAATTTCAGTGCACTGTATGCTGTTACCGGGTTGAAATTATATTGGCGGCACAAATCGGAAATATCGAAGTCGTAGCTCATATTTTTACCGCTGCCAACTGCCAACCTGTAATAATTTCCCAATGCGTGATAAACGTTCCTGATGTTGTCTATATCCGGAAAGGACAGCTCGAACTGGTGTTCTGCATCCAACAGGTCAGCATCCTGATACATCATAACAGCCCATGATTTTTTGCCATCCCTTCCTGCACGCCCGGCCTCCTGGAAATAGGCCTCAATACTGTCGGGCATATCCACATGTACCACAAGTCGTACATCGGGTTTATCAATACCCATTCCAAAGGCATTGGTTGCAACAATAACACGCGGGTTTCCGGCCATCCATGCTTTTTGTTTTCTTTCGCGCTCTTCATTTTCCATTCCTGCATGGTAGTAGTCAGCGCGAATGCCAAACTTATTCAGATGCCTGGCAATATCATAGGTGCGTCTTCGGGTTCCGGCATAAACAATTGCACTACCCAGGACTTTCTTCAGCATTTCGACCAGCTTGCCGTTTTTATTCTCCTCATGCACGACAATATAAGCCAGGTTCTTTCGCTCAAAACTCTGCCTGATGATATGTTTTTCAATAAACTGGAGCCGATTTTGAATATCATCAACAACTGCAGGTGTTGCAGAAGCTGTTACTGCCAAAACTGGTGTGGACTGAAGTATCGGCCGGATTTCCGCAATTTGAAGATAAGGAGGCCTGAAATCATAACCCCATTGAGAAATGCAATGCGCCTCGTCCACCGCAAGCAGGTTTACCTTCATATAGCGCAATGATTCCCTAAAGTTGGGGGTGGCAAGCCGCTCGGGGGAGATGTAAAGGAATTTGGCATCGCCCAGCGTAACATTATTCAATGCCAGTTCAATCTCATTATAATGCATCCCCGAGTAAATGGCAAATGCTTTAATCCCTTGTTGTTTCAGTCGGTCAACCTGGTCTTTCATCAGTGCAATCAATGGTGAAACTACAATGCAAATACCCTCCATCGCCATGGCTGGAACCTGGTAACAAAGCGATTTTCCTCCCCCTGTTGGCATCAAGGCAAGCGTATCCTTCCCCGACATTACCGATCGGATGATCTCCTCCTGCATTGGCCTGAAGGTACTATAACCCCAGTATTTTATCAAAATCTGTTGAATGTCCATTTTTTATGGCTTGCAAGGCGAAGATAGCTATTCTTTTTAAACACAAAAAAAACCCGGCAAGGTTTAAGCCAGGCCGGGGTTTTAAACTTGAATTATTTGTTAGTTTAATTTTAATATCTTGATCATTTCGCTTCTTTTCGGGGTCACAATCAGGATAAACCAAATACCATTTTGAACTTCCTGACCAAAAGTATCCGTCCCGTTCCACTTGATTTGATGCTTTCCGGCAGATAACCATCCTTCGCGAATTGTAACAACTTTTCTTCCCTGCAGGTCCATCACATCAATGCTGGTTTCCTGATTGATGTCGTTGAAGAATTCAATTGTCATATCTTTTATGAATGGGCTGGGATAAACTTTTGTTATAGCACTTTGCTGCGGATTAATGCCGGTAATCAGATCAGTATCACAAACCAGAACCACAAAATCAACACCGGCATCAGAACCTACTGCGATTGAGTCGTACTGAATACCTGTTCGATTCTGATTTACTGGCAAAGGAATCCACACATCGAATGTAACTGTTTCCTGCGGCATCAGTAAATAAGGTAAAGTAACTGAAATATTATTCACGTACCAGTAGAACTCATTACTTCCTTCACTCTGAATTTCATTTAAGCTTAAAGGTACCTGAGATGAGTTTAGGAAGGTCACGGTTTGCGGTTCAAGGAAAGCCAATTCATCGATGAAATAAAGTGTATCCGGAGTGAGTGTTGTATTGTACCCAATTAAATCGGAATCCCAAGCCACAACCACGGTATGCAATCCATATTCAGTGGTGATATTCAGATTATCGTACAGCATATTCAATCGTTGCTGCGGAGGAGGAACAACAACAACCTTGAAATCGAGATTCTGTCCTGCAGGAAGTTGATATGGCAAGGATGGCAATGTGCCTTCAATCATCCATAAAAAATTAGTTCCCCAGTCTGTAATTTCTGTAATGGTAATACTTTCCGGGGACGGATTATTGATGTTCACCATTTTTCCGTTAATCATATCCTCCCATGACAGGAACCAAAGCGTATCTGGTGTTACCACCACATCCTGCATGGCAATTACTTCAAATTCCACAGGGATTTCGATTTCAGGATCGTCCGGGTCGTTGGAAGAAACGATTAGTTGCCCGTTATACAAACCTGCAGTGAGTTCTGTGGCGTTCATCACAACCGTGACATCGATGCATTGGGCAGGTTGTACAACACCTGATAAAGGACCGGCAGAAAGCCATTCGGTCTCACTTTCAACCACAGTAAAGTCAATTGAAATGTTGGTTGCCCTGTGTCCGCCATCACCATAAGTATCTTCGATCCAGACTTTCCAGGTTCCACTTACCTCCTGACCATTAAAGGCAGTCATGTCAATTGAGTATGTTCCATTGGGATTCCCGGAAGCAATCAAGGTTTGTGTTCCCGATGGAGATTCCAGATAAAAACTGCCTTCTTCCGGCCAGTTGTCGGTAGTCCAGGTGTAATTGATTTCAATTCCGGCAATTTCACCCGACATATTAACTGCGATATCCGTCCAGCCTAATTCGGTGTAAGTATTGTAATCGTAAGCACTTGCAGTTGGGCTATCAGGTAAATTAACCGAAAAATTTCCGTAAACCGCCGTATTTGGTTCGATAGTAAAATACAATTCCAAATTTCCGTAATTGCAGATTGTTAGTATTTCAGAAGTAGTTGAGCCGGCCATAGCAGATCCCGAAAGTTCTGTGGGATTGACTGATATCTGCGCAAATGCCTGCGAACCGATAAAGAATGTATGAGGGTCCGGTTCTCCAATAAAAGGATGTTTTATTCGCTGATCAGCCTGGTCGGCGGCAAAAAGGTAATAATCAATCTGGCTGCCCGGTGGTGCTGACGGAATATTACCAACCCAGGTCTGACCTGCAGAATTGGTCATGTTGGCGGATTGCCACGCAGCTCCGTTGACACGGTAAAAAATCAATACAGAATCAGCTTTCAAGGGTTGCCCGCTAAAGGTTTTAATCATAGCTTCAACCGGATAACTGGCCTGAACAGGTTGCTCTGCCAATAATGGGAGGTGACGAACATAAACCTTATCCAGGTCAGCGATACCTTTGGCGCGGCAATGCAGGGCATCCGTAGATTCCCAACTTCCGGTAAAACCAAGAATTTCATACCCGGGCATGGCCTCCTGGTAGGTGGCAATGGCTTCGTCATCCCACGACGAATTCATGATAGGGACAAAAACCCTGTCGTTCAGAATCAAAGAATTGGTGTAAGGCTGATTGTTGGGTGTGTAAACCCTGAAAACCTCCAATGGTGTGCCATAGGAAGAGGTTTGTGCGGCAAAATAAGCGGCAGTTGCTTCTATCTCATCGTATTGCGGATGAGTTGTGGGAACAGATCTGATCAGAATTTTATCCGGCGCCAGAAACTTTCCCCAGCAGTCAATGTGATCGATATACGTATTATTTGGGTCAGGTAGCACATGATAGGTATGGATTCCATAGTAATCCTGCATAATCTGGTTAATCTGTGCATGTGTCAGGTTGGTATTTTCGGTATAAACAATATCTGTTGAGGCAGAAACTCCCATCCCATCGGTCATATAATTGCCTCCGGTATGCAAAAGGTCAGTCTTGAAATAGTTGATCCCCAGGTGCTGAGAAACTTTCAATGGAATTGCATTGTCTGCAGGCCGTGGGCGGTTGTATTCAAAGTCAACAATTCCAATTTCATCATTTCCGTCAAAAACGAACCATGGGCCGTAATCCCTTGTCCAATAACTGTTAGTAGGAGCAATAATAAAAGTGCAATTGGCAAGATTCACCCCTTGATTCTGGTATTGATTGGTGACTGTATTTTGCTCGTTTTGACTGGCAACAATGGTTGTAACCCCGCATTTCTGGGACATAGCCGCAATCAACGCATAGGAAATTCCAAACTGATAGCGGATGAGCACCGACTGCATTTTTTCAAACTCTCCAAAATTGGTCACAGGTCCGGGGGGTGGGTCGGTTGCAAGGGCGCCTTTTCCAATCAGGTGGCTCAGTTTAGCTTCTTCAGGAGTCATCCAGTGTTTCAGCGTTACAGGTTTTTCCTTGTTTGTACTTAGTTGTTGAGCAAAAATGTCAGCAAATGGCAGTGAAAACGCCATCAAAAATATGAATGCTGTGCAGTAGGTAAATTGTTTCATGCAGAAAATCAGTTTAGAATATCTAATTAGGTAAAACGTTATTCCGGGCAAAATTAGATAAATGTTTTGGTCTGAAGACTCCATTATTTCAAAAGGTTTACCGCTGTTAATAATTCATAAATCAAAATTGCCCCTGTCACTGGAAAAGAATGGTCGGGCAAATATTCGTACTTTTGCAGCTCAAATAATTAATATACTGATTTTTAATATTTAAACAAAAACACATGAACACAAATCTTAGCGGTTTGAAACCGGAAGCCATTTGGAAAAATTTTGAACTGCTCACTAGAATCCCCCGGCCATCAAAAAAAGAGGGCAGAATTATTCAATTTATGAAGGAGTTTGGTGAAAAACTCAGGTTGGAAACCATCGTTGACGAGGTGGGTAACGTCATTATCCGCAAACCGGCTACTCCAGGTATGGAAGATCGTAAGGGGATCATCCTTCAGGGGCACCTCGATATGGTTCCTCAGGCTAACAGCGACAAGCAGTTTAATTTTGAAACCGATCCTATCGAAGCTTATGTTGATGGTGAGTGGGTAACGGCAAACGGAACCACACTCGGCGCCGATAACGGTATGGGAGTAGCTGCAGCAATGGCAGTACTCGAAGCAGGGGACCTCGTACATGGTCCTGTTGAAGCGCTTTTTACCGTAGATGAAGAAACCGGAATGACGGGGGCTTTTAATTTAAAACCAGGGCTTTTAAAAGGTGACATCCTTCTCAACATGGACTCCGAAGACGAAGGTGAACTGTACATCGGCTGCGCTGGTGGCGTGAATGCAAACGTGACCTATGAGTACGAAGAGATGGCTGCCAACGAAAATAGTGTTGGTTTCCGTGTAATGCTTTCCGGTATGAAAGGTGGACACTCTGGCATCGACATCCCACTTTACCGCGCTAATGCTAACAAACTATTGTTCCGCTTTCTCAAAAAAGCATCAGTTGAACTTTGCGTAAGAATAGCAGAAGTTGAAGCAGGAAGCCTCAGAAATGCAATACCCCGGGAAGCATGGGCAATTTTGGCCGTTGACAAAGATAAAGTTGAAGCACTGAAAACTTTGCTTGCTGATTTTGAGAAAACAGTAAAAAATGAATACAAAACAGCCGACCCTGATTTGAAAGTGACCTTCGAAATTGTTGACCTGCCAAAGAAGGTGATGAACGAGATGGCTCAACAGGACCTCATCCATGCTGTTTATGCCTGTCCGAACGGAGTCATAAGAATGAGCAACGATATGGAAGGGTTGGTGGAAACCTCAACCAATATGGCAATCGTTACTGTGAAAAACGGTGTTGCCATAGTGAAAAACCTGCTCCGAAGTTCAGTGGATTCCGCAAAACATGACCTTGGCGAAACTGTTAAGAGTGTTTTTGAATTGGCTGGTGCAAAAGTGGAACTTACCGGTGACTACCCGGGGTGGAAACCCAATCCTGATTCTCCGATTCTCAAAGAAATGCTCGAAATCTATAATAACAAATTCGGTAAAGTGCCCGAAATCAAAGCCATTCATGCCGGCCTCGAATGTGGACTGCTTGGTGGCGTCTATCCGCAATGGGATATGATTTCATTTGGACCCACGATCCGTCATCCACACTCACCAGACGAAAAAGTTCATATCGGTTCTGTTGAGAAATTCTGGGATTTCCTGGTTGAAACCCTGAAACACGTACCGAAGAAATAATCTGAGAAAATAATTCAGCCCAAAACCCGACGGGAATGACACTCTGCGTCGGGTTTTACTGTTTTTAAGCGATTGATTCGAACAATAGTAAGATGAATCAACAACTGATTTTTTAGTCATGAAAATTTATTATCTATTGTTTTTTAACGAGTTATAAGATTTAATTTTGCGAAATTATGCTTACTGCTTTTCCCATGCTTCGCAAACTACAGTTTTACTATTTTTGCCAAAAATTAATTAATCATGATGGATTTAACCAAAATTTTATCAATAGCCGGTAAACCAGGATTGCACATGAATGTTGGACAAACTAAAAGCGGTTTGATCGTCGAATCCTTAGCAGATGGAAAACGATTTCCTGCTTTTGCCCATGAAAAGATGAGTTCACTGGCCGAAATCAGCATTTTCACCACGGATGAGGACGTACCGTTGATTGATGTCCTGAAAAACATCTATGAAAAATACGATGGAAAGCCCGCAATCAGCCCAACCTCAAGTGGAGAACAACTGAAAAACTTCATGAAAGAAGTGCTTCCCAACTATGATGCGGACAGGGTTTATACTTCGGATATTAAAAAACTGGTAAGCTGGTACAACCAACTTGCCGAGAAAGAGATGCTCGATTTTGCCGGGGAACCGGCTGAGGAGGTCAAAGCTGAGCACAGCACAGAAACAACTTCTGAATCGGAAACTGAGGAAACCGACAGCCCATCCAAAGCAGACATCGCCTGATGTACAAAATCCTGGTCAGACCATTACTTTTCCTTTTTTCGCCCGAAACCATCCATCACTTGGTAGTCAAGGGTTTAAGACTTTTTTTTAAAATACCGGGAAAAAGTTGGTTTGTTAAAAAAACAGCACTTGTTGATGACCCTTCTTTAGTGCGCGAGGTATTTGGGTTGAAGTTTAAAAACCCTGTGGGAATTGCTGCCGGATTTGACAAGCAGGCTGAGATGTTCAACGAATTGGCCAACTTTGGATTTGGTTTTGTCGAAATCGGGACTATAACACCTAAACCCCAGTCAGGAAATCCCAAACCACGACTTTTCCGGCTTCCGAAAGATAAAGCACTGATCAACCGTATGGGATTCAACAATATCGGAGTGGACGAAGCCATCAGGAACCTGAGCAATCGAAAAACAGACATCATTATTGGTGGCAACATAGGTAAAAATACAGCCACGCCCAACGAAAAAGCTGCGGAGGACTATTTGATCTGCTTCGAAAAACTCTTCGATTATGTGGACTATTTTGTGGTAAATGTGAGTTGTCCCAACATCACCGATCTTCATGAATTGCAGGATCAGAAAAGTCTGATGAATATTCTTGACCGTCTGCAAATTATCAACCGCAGGATGCCAAATCCTAAACCCATCTTGCTTAAAGTTTCGCCTGACCTTAACGAAAAACAACTGGACGAAGTGATTCAGATTGTCAGGGATTCAGGTATTGATGGAGTTGTAGCCACCAACACCACGATCACCCGCGAGAACCTCACTACTCACGCCGAAAAAGTTCGGCAAATTGCCAATGGCGGCCTGAGTGGAAAGCCAATCAGAGAACGTTCTACAGAAGTAATTCGCTATTTAGCTGAAAAATCGGGCAAAGCCTTCCCAATCATAGGTGTTGGAGGCATTTTCACACCTGAAGACGCCCTCGAAAAACTCAACGCTGGCGCCGACCTCGTTCAGGTTTACACCGGGTTTGTTTACGAAGGTCCCTACATCGCCAGAAGAATTAATAAGAGACTATTTATAGATAAGATTTAGGGTGTAATACACTTCTGTCAAACATTTTGCAGTCTAACATTCACTTAAGAGTTAGCCATACACTCTGAATCATTGGCCTTTCAATGGATTACAAGTTAGAAATTTTCCATATTTTGATTTCTTCACCAGCTTCAATCTTTCGAAAAGTTGTTTACTTTTGTTGCTGGAAATGAAATTTGCATGATGGAAATCATTGGATTTGCAATCAAACAGAGGTAGGAGAACAGAATAATTTAAGTGATTTATGGACGCATCTCAAATAATGAACCTGATTAGCTTAGGAGAAACCAGTACAGTGCAATTTAAAGCAAATGTACACAGTGAGCTAAGCATAGCTCATGAAATGATTGCATTTGCAAATACAAAAGGTGGAAAAATCCTTATTGGCGTTGATGATAAAACCTGGAAAATTATTGGGCTTAATGAAGATGATTTGCGGCGATTAACAAATCTTTTAGTGACAGCAGCTGATCAGCATGTTAAAGAACCTCTCTTCATTGGTACTGATACTGTGGATATTGAAGGCAAGAAAATCATGATTGTAACCATTCCGGAGGGTATTTCCAAACCCTACAAGAGTATTGATGGAGTGATTTTCATGAAAAATGGCGCGAATAAAAGAAAAGTGACAAGCAATGAAGAGATTTCAAGATTACTTCAAAGCAGTGGCTACCTTTATGCTGAGGAAAGATTAGTATCCATAAGTTCATTGGAAGACGTTAATTGGGACAAATTCAAAAAATTCTACGAAGAGCATTACAAAGAACCATGTGAAAAGGAACATTTGAAAAAATATCTTACCAATTTACGTTTAGGCTCGGAATCGAGACTTAATCTGGCAGGTGCGCTATTGTTTGGTGGTAATCTTCGAAAACTTACTCCACAATTTTTTATCACAGCAATTTGGTTCTGGGGAAACGAAATCACCGATAACAATTATCGCAGCAGTGATAATCTGTATGGTACATTAGATGAGTTGTACCACAGAGGATTCGACTTCCTTTTTTCAAAGTTGAACAAGATTCAGGCAGGGCAGCCTTTCAACAGCATTGGGAAACCTGAAATACCTGAGATCGTCATTACAGAACTTCTGGTGAATGCCCTGATTCATAGGGATTACCTAATTAATGATTCCATTAAGCTTTATGTTTTCGAAAACAGGATTGAGATCATCAGCCCCGGGCGCCTACCTAATAACTTAACAGAAGAACAAATAAAAAGAGGAATACGTCGAACGAGAAACAGTATAATTGCTTCATTTGCCCCGTATCTCATGCAATATCGTGGCGCCGGTAGTGGTATTTTACGGGCATTAGAAGCATATCCGAATTTCGATTTGAAAAATGAAATTGAAAATGAAAGATTTGTGGTTACGATTAGAAGGCCATCTATCCAATGAAACCGAGGCAATATGTCCCAAACAGCAATAATTTTTTCTATTGACATTAGTTCACAATTATCCTAATCGCTAGTGACTACCGCCAAAACAGATTTAAGTAACCTCAACGACAAGCAGCAAGAGGCTGTCGTTAGCGAACACAAGCGGCTTCTGGTTTTGGCAGGCGCCGGTTCAGGCAAAACAAAAACTTTGCTACAAAAGCTAATTTATTTGATTGAAGAAAAAGGTGTTAGCCCAACAAATATACTCGCTATCACATTTACAAAAAATGCCACCAACGAAATGATTGACCGACTGATCATTTCGGCAGACAATACCGATGAATACGAAAACATTCTGGCTGATAAGAACATTAGCAGGCCGGGTAAAGACGCACAACGCTTTGAACATCAGAAAAAGCACAAATGGATTCACAACCTGACTATAAGGACGTTTCATAGTTTTTGTTATACCATTTTGCGAAACTTTGGAGTCAATGAATTTGACAATAAATTCAGGATTATCAGTGATGAAAAACGCGACGAGGATGATGCGCTATATAAGTATGTTGCATCAGAAACAGTCTTTGAGGTAGTGCATAAGCTATTGATTGGGCAATGCATTGACACCGACTACCTGCTCAGGTTAAAACGGTACATTCTCGATTACATCATTGATCAGATTCATAAACAAAAGCCGCCGGGCACATTCAGCCACAAAGACGGCAAATACTATACAACCCTTGATGGCACGAAGGTCAGGTCGAAGTCGGAGCAATCTATTGCCGACTGGCTCTACCGGCACAGCATTAAATACGAGTATGAACCATTGCTAAATATTAAAGACTTTTCTTTTCATCCTGATTTTTATATTCCTGCTGCGAATCTGTACATTGAACATGTAAGCAGTAAAAGCTACTCAACAACCGACAAGGAAGAACAATTTAAAAAGGGAAAATTGTTGCTGGTAAAAACTCATGAAAGCATGACAACAGATTCCGCATTATTTAATCACGCAATGGACAGGATAGTAAAAAACCGCCTTCCTGCTGATTACCATCGGAATATAACCCTTTCGTACCAGGAAGAGTTTCAGGGTTACCAAAAGGATGTAAGTGATTTTATTACTCAAATCATTCGTATTACCGATTTAATAAAGGTGGAGAATACTCATCCTGATTTGGTTTTGGAAAATGCCAGGAAAGACCAGCACGAAAGGGTAAGACATTTCTATGAATTAGCGATTCCCATCGTTAATAATTATCTTCATTATTGTACTGACAAATCCTACCTCGATTTTAATGACCTGATTTCCCGCAGCATTTCTCTTTTCAACAATTACCCCGATATTTCAGGTAAATACAGAAACCGATATAAATACATTTTGGTTGATGAGTTCCAGGATGTTAACAACCTGCAGGTGGAACTGCTGAAATTACTTCTCACTGGTGAAACACAGTTGTTTTGTGTTGGCGACGACTGGCAAAGCGTTTATGGGTTCAGGGGATCAAACATCAATTATATTATTGAGTTTGAGAAACATTTTGATGATGCAAAAATCATCACCCTCAATCTGAATTATCGGAGCACACACAATATAGTCGAAGCAAGCAATGAAGTGATCCGCCATAACAAGTACAAGGTAGAAAAGGACATCCACGCTTCTAAGAGATCTGAACATAAGATAGTTGTTTTTGCAGGCAACAACGAGGATGAAAATATCCAATTCTGCCTTGATCGGGTCAATGAGCTACTGGCTGTTGGTGTCAATGGTGAAGATATTTTGTTTCTTTACAGGAGAAGTAAAATGTTCTGGCCATACAGAATTGTTTTTAAAAACGAAAATATTAAGGTGCAATCAAAAACAATTCATGCATCTAAAGGACTTGAAGCGAAGGTTGTTTTTATTATAGGTCTAACCGAAGGATATGGTGGGTTTCCAGATATCTGGATGGAAGACAGGATTTTTCAGGTGATCAAAAAAGCCAACCATGATTTATTGATGGAAGAAGAGAGGCGACTATTTTATGTTGCCATCACAAGGGCTAAGGAAAAACTTTTCCTGATTACCGAAAAAGGGATGGAGTCGAGTTTTCTGAGAGAAATCCCAACAGTCTTTACTGTAAGAACTTCCATTCCAATTAAATCGGTAGTTGAAAAAGTTGTTCTATGCCAAAGCTGTTTCAGCCAACTCGAGAAACTTTGGGTCGTTTGTCCGTACTGTGGTAAAAAGATTGTCAATCGCCAGTAAAGTACTGAGATTGCTGAGCATCCGGTAACTGACTGAATTCATTCAACCGATAAAGAGTGCATGGCAAAAAACAGGAAGTTGGATTAGTTCATAAAGTTTTAAAACCAAACCAAAAACTTTCATATATAAATCAAAAACACTGTCGGCTTTTTATTTAAATCCGGCTTTTGCTGCTTCCAATGGGAAATAGTTCGGGTAATCACTGATTCGTTTGTTGTTGTGAGTTCGGTGGCAATGCAAAGTTTCAGTTGAGAGGAAACTCCGGCCAGCAAAGATTCCAGCAATTTGTTGTTCCTGAAAGGAGTTTCGATGAAAATCTGTGTCTGATGGTTATTTAAGACTGCCGACTCCAATTGCCTGAGTTTTTTTTTCAAATCATCCCTATCAATAGGCAGGTAACCGTGAAAAGCAAAGTTTTGCCCGTTAAATCCGGAAGCCATTAACGCCAGCATTAACGAAGAAGGCCCAACCAAAGGAATAACAGGGATGTTTAACGCATGGCAAACTTCCACTACTAATGAGCCTGGATCAGCAATGCATGGTACTCCGGCTTCCGACAATAAACCCAATGGTTTCAATCTGTTTTTCAGATTTAGCATTGCAATCAATTCATCCGCATTGGAATGCTTTCCAATTTCGAAAAATGTTACTTCATTAAAATCTTTGCTAAATCCGGCCTTTCGTAAAAAACGCCTAGCTGATCTGACATTTTCCACCACAAACTCATCAATGAATTCGATGGTGCGAAATACACTCTGGGGTAATACATCCGCAGGTGGTGTATCGCCAAGTGTTACAGGTATGAGATAGAGTGCGGTTTTCATCAGCAGGCTACCATGCTATATATTTTAGAATTCGAATTGAAAAAAAGTACCAGATGATTGCTTCCATTTGCTGAAAATAAGCGTATTACATCCACGGTAACTCATCCAGATCAACATTTCCTCCGGAAAGAATAATTCCTGCATGCTTCCCTTGAACATCAATTTTTTTCTCAATCAGCGCTGCAACAGGCACTGCTGATGATGGCTCGATGATTATTTTCATCCGCTCCCACACCAGTTTCATGGCCTCTATTATTGCAACTTCACTAACAGTTACAATGCTTTCGACATACTGGCTGATTATCGGAAAGGTGAGAGTTCCAAGTGACGTGCGAAGGCCATCTGCAATTGTGTTTGGATTTACAGAAGGAACAAATTTCTTTTGGTAGAAAGATTGAAATGCATCATCAGCCTGCTCAGGTTCGGTGGCAATTACTAGTGCCTTTTTAGCAAAATAGAATGCTGAAAGAGCGGTTCCACTCAATAAGCCACCTCCGCCAACAGGTGACAGGATGATGTCAAGATCTGGAAAATCTTCCAGCAACTCTAAAGTAGCAGTTGCTTGTCCGGCAATGATTCTGAAATCGTTGTATGGATGAATTAATACTGCACCCGTCAATTTAAGTACCTCTTCCAGCGTTGATTCCCTGGAAGCCAGGTTGGGTTCGCAAAAAGTGATTTTACCGCCATAATGTTTAACGGCAGCCACTTTTACTTTCGATGAATTGGAGGGCATAACTATATGTGCATCAATGCCTCTTAATTTTGCTGCCCTGGCTAAGGCTGCCGCATGGTTCCCCGAAGAATGGGTAGCGACGCCCCTACCGGCGGAATCTTCATCCAATGAAAATACAGCGTTATTTGCCCCGCGAGATTTGAAAGCCCCTGCCTTTTGCAAATTCTCACATTTAAAATATAGATGGCAACCAAAAATCTCATCAAGATTTTGAGAGGTCAAAACCGGTGTTCGGTGGACATAAGGGCTGATGCGATGCGCCGCAGCAAGGATATCGGATTTGGATGGGAAAACAAATGTGTCCAATGTGATTTAGCGTTTTTTGGTTTCAATATTATCAGCGATCTTTTCGCAGGCTTCATCTAACATTTTGAACACAAGCTCAAAACCATCATTTCCACTATAATATGGATCAGGAACTTCAAAATGTGATGCCGGCTCCACAACGTTCATAATCAGTTGCACCTTAGACCGGTCTTCATCGTTTCTGGCCAACCTGCTAACATTCCTGAAGTTTTGCCCATCCATCACGTAAATCTTATCATAGTAGTCAAAATCATTAACCACAAATTGTCTTGCCTTGTGATTTGATATATCAATTCCATGCCGGCGAGCCGTGGAAATCATTCGTGAATCGGCTGATTCGCTGATGTGGTAATTGGAGGTTCCTGAAGAATGCACTTCAACTTCTAAGTTTCGCTCAGTAATCTTTTGTCTGAGAATGCCTTCTGCCAGCGGTGAACGGCAAATATTGCCCAGGCACACCATAAGAACTTTGGTTTTCGGCTGATTTTCCATCTTTTATAATGATCTACAATTTGATCATCCTGTCAAGATCGTCAACGTAAATTTTGAAATCTTTATCTGTTTCAACCAGGTTCTTTACAGTGCGGCATGAATGGAGAACTGTGGCATGGTCCTTATTACCGCAATGTAAACCAATTGTAGTCAGGGATGCCTTGGTATGCTCCTTAGCGAAATACATGGCAAGCTGCCTGGCTTGTACAATGTTCCGCTTTCTGGTTTTTGAATTCATTTCTTCGATGGTAAGGCCGAAATACTGCGAAACAATTTTCTGGATGTAATCAATGGAAATTTCCTTATTTGAATTCCTGATAAAACTGTCCACAATCTGGCGGGTAAGGTCTATGTTGATCTCCTTTTTATTGAGAGAGGCCTGCGCCAGGAGCGAAATCATAGCGCCTTCCAACTCGCGGATGTTGGTCGTGATGCTGTAAGCCAGATACTCAATCACATTATCGGGCATTGTGATCCCATCGTTATAAAGTCTCTTTTGCAGAATGGCCATTCTTGTTTCAAAGTCAGGTTGCTGTAAATCAGCAGTCAAACCCCATTTGAAACGGGAAAGCAGCCTGGCTTCGATACCATCGATTTCAACAGGAGGTTTGTCGGAGGTAATTACAAGCTGCTTCGAACGCTGATGCAACTGATTGAAAATATGAAAGAAGACATCCTGTGTCTTTTCTTTTCCAGTAAAAAACTGAATATCGTCAATAATCAGTACGTCAATCAACTGGTAGAAATTTGTAAAATCGTTCTGGTTGTTGTTCCTTACCGATTCGATGTATTGCGAATAGAATTGGTCGGCTGAAACATAAAGCACTGTTTTATCAGGAAAATTATTTTTTACCTCAAGGCCTATGGCGTGCGCGAGGTGGGACTTCCCCAGTCCTACCCTGCTGTAAATGAATAATGGATTAAAAGCAGTTTTCCCCGGGTTTTTTGCAATGGCAAGCCCCGCCGATCGGGCAAGGCGGTTACAGTCGCCCTCAATGAAATTATCGAATGAATAACGCTCAACCAGTTGGGAGTTGATTTTAACTTTTTGAATCCCGGGTATGACGAATGGATCAGGAATGACTTTGGAGCTGCTTTTTAAGTTTAAGGGAATAGAGACATCAGGATTTTTTGTTGCCGACCGGTTAGAGGTAGGCATTACAATTGAATAAGGATCGCTGTGGTTCGTTGAGTTTTCGATCAGAATGCTGTATTCAAGCCTTCCCTGGGAACCGAGTTCTTTCTTTATTGTTCTTTTCAACAAGTCGATGTAATGCTCTTCAAGCCATTCGTAAAAAAACTGGCTGGGAACCTGGATTGTAAGGACATTATCCTTTAATTTTAAAGGCCTGATCGGCTCAAACCATGTTCTGAAACTCTGATAGTTAATATTATCCCTGATGATTTTTAAACAATTGTCCCAAATTTTTTTTGCAAGTTGCTCCATATACTTTCCACTTATTTACCTGTTATTCAATTGGTTAATTTGAAAAATGCTGTTGATTAACTTGAATTTTGAGGACTAAATTCTCCTTAAAATTTTCAACAAAGATCACTTGAAATTCGTTGATAAAAAAAATATTCATCTATTGCTTTTTACAAATTTTTTATTCTGAAAAATTAAACATTCTTTCACGACAAAAACTCAATGTCTTGTTTCTGACCAAAAAATGATGTGATTTAGATAAATTTTAAATAATTTTCCATCTTCAGAATTTCCATTTTCCTGAACAAAAAAATCGAAATAATCTGCCTGACCTAAGCCCAAAATTCAATGACCAAAAAGTTGCTAAAATTAGACTTACTTTTTTGATTGGAACAACTAAGAATTCAAAAAAAATGTGAATAATTTTTTCAGCATAATCAGATAGGATTTAATCTTCTAAAAGAGAGGACTATTAAGATTTTGAAGGGTCATCGCATGATCGAAATTGACCCTTTGAAGATATCCGTACCAAAATACCCGTTTGCCTTTAATACATAAAAGTAAACACCATCCTTGAGGTTACCTCCATCCCAGTCGCCCTGGTAATTATTTTTGGAGTATACTTTTTTACCATAACGGTTAAAAATGGCAATCTCATTGCTCATATAGTACTCAAGTTCTTTTATCTCGAAAAGCTCATTACTCCCGTCTCCATTTGGAGTAAACACGTTTGGAATATCCACTTCTGCCTGGGAAATATCAACCTTAAGCGATACAGAATCAATACATTCGTTGCTTGTTGTGTATTTAAGTTTAATCTCATACTCCCTTACCTGGTTAAAGACTTTTTCAGGGCTTTCCAGTGTTGAAAAGGTGGTGTCGCCAAAGTTCCAGTTCCAGTCGATGATCTGAATGCTATCGATTGAAGTGTTTTCAAAGGAAAAGTTAACAACCGGGTTTTGGATGTAAATCTGATCTTCCGGGTCGCGGATGATATTAACCGTTGGCATATCAAAAACCTTCACTGGCAGCAATGTATCCCTCAAACAGCCATACTGGTCGGTGACTTCTATTTTGTAGTTTGCCTCACATAACCCAAAGGCTATGGAATCGTATTGTCGTGGTTGCGTTGTTGGCCAAAAATACTCGTAAGGTGGCAATCCTCCTGATACCAATACTTGCAATTGGCCCCGACA
>JACZJL010000096.1 GCA_014860585.1 Bacteroidales bacterium
GCCACCTGGCTTAAATTACGCATGGATTTATTGGTGGTTGTCCGATAACCAATAATCACATTGGGGTTGTAAAGCCTTGTTTTGAACAAAATGGTTTTTGCTCCGGGGGTAGTATTTTCGCGCATCATTACGCCTCCCCAGCCGCCGTTTTCCACCTCTGCCAGGCGGGCAATCACCGTTGCCTGGTCTGAACAAAGCTCTTCCTGGTAAACAAAATGGAACACATCGCTGGTTGTGGTGGACTTCCCTGTGGCAGACAACCTAAAGGTACCCTCGCTGTCGCAATACGAATAGGTGGCTGTTCCGCCGGCGCTGGTGTGGGTGTTGGCGTTCAGCCAGGGATCGGGTATAGCCATACCTTCTGCAACGGTTATGTCAGAATAGACCGTTGTCGGGTTGCCACACTCATCCTCAACGGTGACTGCAACAGCAATTGTTTGCCCGAGATGGGCACAACTGACCGAAGGCGGATTCATAACAATGGAAGTGACCGATGTTTCACTGTCACCCCAGGCTGAGAGGACATCGGTTGCCTCCAAAATATAGGTTCCGTAGGGGTTGAGTTCCACGGTATTGTTTTTGGCTGTAGCCCAGGGTGGAGTAACATCAATGGTCATTTTCACCACATTTGAAACAGCATAGCCATCCCAGTCAACTTTGCAGCTGACCTTTGCCAGACGCCTGAACCAGGTGGTCTGAGCGATACTGCCGGGATCGTAGGAAGCGCCGGTAGCTCCTTCGATGATTTCAAAACCTGTTGTGCTCCCGGTGATGGATTGCTGCCATTGATAGTCAAGCTCGCCGGTGTTGCCTGAAGGCAACTCTGTACTGGTGATTTCATCAGGATCAAAGCTGTTGCAACTGTATTGCTCACCGGCGATGTTTCCCCCGTCGTCGGGATTTTTGCAGACTTCACCGAGGCCAAATTCACTGAACGTATTGAACGGAGAGGCATTGGTATATTCAGGTGTTGTAGCATCTGAAGATCCAATCGTCCCTTCATCCTGCTTCAGCATCACAACTGGTCTTGCAGGGCTATAATCTGTGGGGTCAAGGGTGATGAAATACTCCATGCCGCTACCACCAGCCTGAGTCAGCTTCCAATGTCTCCCGGTGGTCATCAGCGTGGTGTTTTCAGGCAGGTCGCCGGTGAGCGGGGTTTCAAACTGCTCGGCTTGTACGACACTGATTCCTGTCAATGCTGAGAATTTCAGTGTAAGCGGGCGATAGGCGCCCTCCTTTCCGATGGGAAAATGTTTAGCGCACGGAGCGCTGAAGGAGTGTGCCAGTTTTCCTTCAATATAGCCCGTTGAGGAAGTGTTGGAAAAAGTTCCAACAGGCCCCATTGTCATGAGATGATCGCCGGTGGATACTTTCCCGTTTAAGAACTCCAGCATACCGCTTATTGACACATCATTTTCCAGGGTTAACCCAGCCTCATTGTTGAGGGTAAGATTGGCAAAGGTGGTTGACGCCGTTCCGCTTACAACTACGGCCTGTGTTCCGGTAAATGTAAACGTTTCGGAGGCGGTAGCGTAAATGCCGTTGTTGATCAGGTCCCCGTCTTTAACAACGATTTTGATGTTTCCGGAGGGTTTCAATGTGGCATTGTTGATTTTTACCCCCTGGGCTTCAACCCGTGAAACCTGAAACCCGAAAGTCAGCAACATAAAAACAATAACCCAAAAAGCGTTGCAAGCCAGGTAAACGTTTGGTTTTTGTACTTTTTTCATATTATTTGATTAATTGTGTTGTTTTGCAAAATGTAGATTTGATGGCTACACCGGTCTGGGCATAGCTTTGGATGCCGAGGAGCAGCAAGGTTGCGAAGAGAAGAATTTTACATTTCATATTAATTTAATTTATCGTTTTCTGAAATAGCGGAATAGCTTAAAAATACCGGATGGCCCGGATACGTGCATCCATGAGCTTAGTGGTGTAATCCTGATCGCCAATGCCAACATGCTGTAGCCAGGCGTTTTCCGAACTGTGCTCAGAAGAACTCCAATAGAAGTCGTCTGCAAAACCGCCAATGGTTGCTTTGTTCAGGTACAATTTATCCAATTCATCCTTACTGGGCAGACACCAGTCGTTATATCCGTTTAAAACTAGATCGTTACATTTTCTGGCGGCTATTCCGTACCAGTCGCAACCATCCACAATAGCCTGGGTGTTCTGGATGCCGGTTCCCACAGCCGTACCACCCGCACCTGGTATTGCGGTTCCTTCACATCCCCAGTATGAAACGCCCTGGTCCGTTTTCGCTGCAATCAATCCATGCCTGATATTGGCATCATAACCCGGGTCGCCGGGTTGAAGGAAATAGGCTATAATACCTCCCTGGTAATAATCTCCAATCTCCAGGGTATTAATCAAATCATCGGTCACCCAAGTGGGAATGCCGTTTACAAATCGCAATATTTGCCCGTTTTGTCCAACAGCTACAGTTACCCATGCCGTACCGTTCCAGTATTGCATCTGGCCGAGAGCGGTACCGGTAGCTGAGGCAAGATGATTCCATGATGTTCCATCAAAAAAGTAAAATCCTTCCGGCGTTTCGGTTTGATAAACCAGCAATCCTTTGGCAGGAAGGGCAATGGCCGTTCGCTGGGCTTGGGTCATTCGGGGAATTAAAAGTCCCTTTTCGGTTGAACTTACATCGAGCATAGCACTGTTGTCGGGTTCATTTCCGGTGGTGTTAATGGCAACTCCTGTCTGGGCAAAGGTTTGGATGCCGAGAA
>JACZJL010000097.1 GCA_014860585.1 Bacteroidales bacterium
ACTTCCGGTAATGTTGAGGGTAATGCCTGCATTGGTTTTGACTTTATAAGCCGATTGCGACGCCCAGTTGCCAATGGTGTTGATTTCATTTGCAGGATAATACATATTTTGCTGCGTCATTGCAATGATAAGGTTATCGAGAACGCTGCCAAAAATGTGTTCAATATCCGGATCAAAAGGTGTGACATAACTGGATAATCCTGACCAGCCCGCCGGTAAGTTTACACTATGGATTAGCCAGGATTGCTGCACGACTGTTACAACCAACGGAAGCAACCCGCCTCCTCCGGTAACGGTAATTTCCCCGATTCTGAAGGAACCGGAATTGTTTTCACCGAAGTTCACGGTGAGCACTCCATTGTTGCTACCGCCAGGTGGATCCACACTCAGCCAGTCCACGTCCTCGCTCACCGTCCAGTTGACATTGGAAGTGATATCGAAAGTGGTTGTTCCGGCAGGAGCCAAAACCTCCCGGTTGGATGGATTTACCGACAGTTCGGGTCCACCTGCAGTTTGGATCATAATGTGTATTTTTTCAGCAGGGTAGCCCACTGTGGTGGCAAAAATGGTATCGTAATAAATGCCGCCGGGCAATGGAGCGCTCATAAAATCCACTTCAACAGATGCACCATTGCCGCTCACATAACCACTGAAAGGTGTTGCCGATAGCCATTCCGGCAAGGTAAGCGAATAATAAACCTCATCAGCAGAAACATTGGTCAACATCGAACTAAAATTGATGCTTTCGCCATCGCTGATGGTAAACATGAAATCATCCGGGTTCCAGTGCAACGGCCCCTGGTCCACCAGGAATGTCCAGCTTGCGGTATCTGCCAGCGGATTGCCATATTTATCCTGAACACCAACTATCTGCGATGTAAGGTAGCGGTTTTCGATGAAATAGGCATTACCCGGATTGATTGTAAAAACAACTTTTCTGGTGGCTGGTTGATAAACTACGCTGGCGCCCACCTGCAACCCTGTTTCTGTTTCAAACAGCCGGCAGGTGTTGATTGTAACTGTTGATGGTTTCAGGCTTTCATTAAAAGCAAATGAGATCTCATCCCCGATATTAAGCACCCCGTCAGCGGGCTGAGGATTTCCGAAAACCAGGGGAGAAGTTCTGTCGATGATGCCAATGATGTTTTCGGAATAATTGACCACTCCTTCCGCACAATCTGCGATTGCGCGAAGCTGGTATTGCCCGTCTGTCAAGTTTTCAACATCCCAGCTCACCTGCAGCGTTGGTGTTTGGATTGAAGACCTGGGAATTGAATAGAACTCTATCCAGTTGTTGCCATTATCACCCGAATATTCCAGGCTTAATGAAAGTAAATTTGGATTTGCCAGATCATAATCCGAAACGGTGAGTTGTAGCTGATTACTGCTTGCCTGGTTGATGACCCAGTTATTGCCTGGCGTTTGGATGGATATTCGCGAACAGGGATGTATCCAATGTACTTCTATTGTTGCCTGATCCGATACATTCGGGCTTCCTTCGCAGTCACCAGACAGTTCCAGGGTTAACCCCGTCAAATCATACACTTCACCCGGAGGCCTGATAATATAAACGGTTGCCAGTTGGGAAGTGCCATACTCCAGCGTGTATTCAATCCCGTCAGGTTCGGTTAATGAAGCAGGGATGAAAGTAGCGCTGTAAGGATTGGTTTCATTCAGGACTTTTAAAATATAGGTCATGGTTTCTTCGGTCTGGCTGGTATTGTTCAGCCATATGGCAAATTCAGCAGCAACTCCAACAGGAATATCGTCTTCATAGTACCCATGCTCAGAAAACGCACAGCCTTTCCTTGAATTTGTGGGAGGCCCCTCCCAGGGGCACATCGAATTTCCGGCAACTGTTTTAAATACAGGTGTGCCGTAAACAGGGTCGGTTTTTATATCTACCGAGAAATCATCGCTGGGTTCACCTTCCTCTCCTTCATCATTATCATCCAGCGTATAATCTATTTTGGTTGAGTTGACGATTGAATTTGTTTCCGAACTTCCGTGGGTCATTGCTGATGAGACCGTAACTCCACCGGTTAAGCCAATCCCATTAATTTTGAGGCCAGCTTCCATTGCAATATCAGCGTTAAGCGTTAATTCAAACTCCTGGGTATTGGTATGTGACCGGGTTGTTTCCAGCGAATGAGATGTACTGGCGCCGGCATTAAAATCTATATTTTCTTTGAATATTGCTGCTTCTTTCAGGGAATTGTTCAATGCGATAAATGACTCCCAGCGCTCGGCCGAAACAGTGTCCTGGATCAGGTAAAGCGAAGGAATGACCACGGTTTCGATATGATTCTCGGTATAAATATACCTGGTTGCAAAGCCTTCAGGAGCGATAATGATATCCTGACCAATATTGACGGTGTCATGAGAGATGGTTAACACATCTGTAATTCCGTACAACAGGTTCATGGCGCCACCCATATAAAGATCAGCTTTACCGCCAACAACATTTTCGCCCTGAGATGTTTTGAATGATTCGGTGGTGACAAATTTCAACTGATTTTCAGTCAACGAATTCTGCGACATAGTCAACCCCAGTGTTTGAGTGAAATCGAGGGTTGTCTCAATATCTAATTTACCAAAAAGCCATGTATTCACCTCATATTTTAGCCCAAGCGAGAGTTTTCTAAAGGTACTGGCGCCTGCTTCGTATTTTGCACTAAAACTGATCGCCTGCGAAATTTCGGTTGTGTTTGTCAATTCGCTGTAACTTTGATCGCCTGGTGGATCTCGAAGGATGAGCAGCGGGATTTCGGGCGTTGTAGTTGCAAATGCCGTCCCCCTGGGGAGTATCCCGGTTATATACACCCATGCCTCAGCAGATGCACTTTTCCCCTCTTCACTAAAATATTCCACTTTAATTTTTTTCTGGTAAGGGTGAGCTCCACCTCCAATAATATTGGGATATCCCGCCCGGAAATAATAAAGCGTTGCCGAATCGGAAATAGCCATGGTGCTATCCTGGTCAAAATCACTCAGGTCATCAGTAATTATAATATTCCCGGAATCTACCCTGCCCCTGATTTCATTATTTTCACCATAAAGTTCAATCACATCAATTTCGATGGCATAGATTTCAAATTGTTCCAGTACGATCCAACCGTAGGGGTTGGTCAATGTGTCGAACCCTTTGATCTCAATTACCGGATCGCTGTGGTAGATGAAATCCAGGGTGGCATCCTGCTCGCTTACATCAACCTGCTCCGTGTCAAATTCAATCCAGGTTCCAAAATAATCGAAAGGTACGGGTGTAATATTGTATTGAAAAGGCGCCAGATTGATGCTGTAAAAGCCTTCAGCATCGGTATAAATGGTGTCTGTAATACCACAGTCGTTCTGGCACTCAACAATCAATGCTATCGAATCGTCCAGGGGTATGCCACAGTTACCCGTTACATACCCGCTCAGGTTGTAGGTAAATGTATCCGAAAAATTAAATCCCGCAACCGGGGACATGATGATACCGGATATTTGAGCCGGATCAAATTGATGCCCGCTGGCAGTAGTATCAGGCATAAAGGTATGTGAGCCAATCAACACATTTTCAACGGTGTAATTTCCTGATGGGTCGGTAACTACAGGAGGTACAGCCGGCGCTCCATCCATTAAAACAGGGATCCCCACCGAAGGACAGGTAGTATTCAGGTAGCTAATGTTGCCGCTGACTGTAAAGTAGGATATATCCTGGAAATTTTGTGTATGTGTTGCACCTGCAGACACAACAAAATCTACTGAATCCGGAGTAAAATCATGAATTATATCATTCTCCATCTTAAATGGGATCACACGAAAGCTACCAGCTCCGATATTGACCACATTATAATGTCCAATAGCGTTGGTCGTGGTTGTAAAACTATTCCATGGATTTTGCAGAGCTTTTACCGTGATGGTAACCTCCGGCACAGCATCGCCCGTTGGAGTCAAAACATCACCAACAACAGCTCCGGTGCTCAAACCAATACCTTCAACGCGTATTGAGTCGGTGTATTGAGTGATGTCGCCGGCAGTAAAATCAGCATACTGTATGAGTGGGGAAGTGGGTTGGAAAACAACATTTACAGCCTTCTCCTCATAAGGCACAAGATGAAAAATGGTATCTGACAGATATTTGTCCCCCGGAAATTTCATCTTGAATTGATCAGGGTTGGTTCCCATAAAAAATGCCGGACAATCAATAAAGTGATTTGCATCGTTACGGATTTTGAAAGTCTTTGGATTGCTTGTGTAGGGTATATATGTAGCTGAAAATTCCCAGTACTGATAATTGTACTGACCAGGAAAGAAACCGTCATTGTAAACCGTAATTATCGGAATCTGGTGATAATACATTGCCCCCATATCCATCCTCGATCCATCGGGGTCGCGGTCGTCTGGGTTATTCATCCATTCAAGCGGATCTCCGCTGTCAATACAGGGCGACATTTGTGCAGGATCTGTCGTGACTGGAAAATTTGTCCAGGTGAGGTTTAAATCTTCGGTCAGTATAGGATTATTGGTGATGCAATTACTTGTCACAGGAGTGCCGAATACATCCCCAGCCCCATTTGCATAGCAGGTATAGTTCAGGGTTGTAGTCCCTCCTCCGAGAATATGAAGCTGTTTCCCACCCGAGGAGGCAGTGTTTCCCCAGATAATACAGTTTTTGATGGAGGGGGAAGAAGCCCAATTGACCATCCCACCGCCTGATACTGCAGAATTTGATGTAAATGTTGAGTTGGTTATGGAGAGGGAAGAAAGAATATTATACATCCCGCCGCCGCCATCTGCAGTATTTGATGAAAATATTGCATTGGTGATGGAGGTAGCAGAATAAGCATTATACATCCCACCGCCGGCCACTGCAGTATTTGAAGAAAATGTTGCCTTGGTGATTGTAGGAAAATTTGCATAGTTATGCATCCCGCCACCGGCATCATGTGGTGAACTACCATTTGCATTGCCCCAAGTGATGGTAAACCCGTCTAAAATCGCAGCCCCGGTTAAATTCAACCCATTCGGATGGTAGAATACATGGTAGCAGTTGTCGGTATTATCTCCAACAGTTCCGATATCTCCGCTCAGGATGGTCTCATTGGCGCCACCCATGCCGAAATCGGTTCGCTGGTTTACAGATGTTTCCGTTCCGGCA
Organism: Bacteroidales bacterium; assembly: GCA_014860585.1. Lineage (NCBI taxonomy): Bacteria > Pseudomonadati > Bacteroidota > Bacteroidia > Bacteroidales > Bacteroidales bacterium. The sequence continues at coordinate 5,144 of JACZJL010000097.1, forward strand.
AAGCCACCATAAATGGCCACCCCCTCGATCATGCGAAAGTGATAAAAGCGGGATGTATTTGTGAGATTATAAGAATAACTTGGTTTGTAGGTTCCGGCTACTACCCATACGGTGTCGCCACCGACTGCAACATCCAGCGCCGACTGGAAGGAGTTGAAAGCATCTTCCCAGCATGACCCGTTGTTGCTGCCGGCCGCATCGTGCTTCACATAATAAATGCCGTAGGGATCTGATCCCGGTTTCCATTCGTAAGCGCCCATATCAATGGTGGCATCCTGGATCCTGGCTTCGCCGCGTATGTCGGTACTCGCGGAATTATAGTCGTTGTTTCCTGCATTCAAACACGGTGAGAGGCCTAAGACCCTCAGATCACCTGCAGAATTTACGAATTTTGGATCGGCGGTAATATTGTTGTTTGTGACTGTAAAAACAGCGGCGTTGACAGCAGTAATATCTCCGGCGCTATTGGCATAGCAGCAATAGTTCAGGATTGTGGTTCCTCCATCCATGAATAGCTGACTACCGGCGGTAGCCGTGTTTCCCCAAACAATGGAGTTGAAGAGGGAAGGAGACGAATTCAAATTATAGATACCGCCGCCCTGGTTACCGGCTGAATTCAGCGAGAATGTAGCATTGGTGATTGAGTGTGAAGATAAATCATTGTATATCCCGCCACCCGACTGAACCGCGGTGTTCAACAGGAAGATCACATTGGTAAGGTCCGGGTCGGAATCACTGTTGAATATCCCACCGCCACTGACAGCAGCATTTGACCTGAATGATACATTGGTAATGGTGGGAGAACATGGCCCTTCATTCATCATCCCGCCGCCGCCGTCGTGGGGATTAGTTCCATCCGCATTCCCTCCTGTGATCGTGAACCCGTCTAAAATAGCAGCGTCGGTTAGATTCAAACCTTGCGGGTGGTAGAAAACGTGGTAGCAGTTGTCGGCATGATCACCCACGATTCCGATATCCCCACTCAGGATGGTCTCATTGGCGCCTCCCAAACCAAAATCGGTCCGCTGGCTGATGGAATCCTCAGTTCCTGCAAAACCGCCAAATATTCTCACTCCCTCAGTCATGCGGAAGTGACAGCCTCTTTCTCCAATACCCAAACCATAATCGTAACCTGGTTCGTAGGTACCGGCTGCCACCCATATCTGCTCACCGGGAGCAACAATTTCCAGCGCCGACTGTAACGAGGTGAAGGCATTGGCCCAGCTTGTTCCGTTGTTGTTGCCGGTAACACCTGCCCTTACATAAACAGTGAATGTAGCCGGGTCCAGACCCGATGTCCATTCGTAGGCGCCCATGTCTATCGTGTCGTCCTGGATGCGGACCTCGCCGCGGATGTCGTACGTTTCTGGATTGTAGTCGTTGTTGCCTGCATTCACACACGGCGAGTCGCCATAAATCCTGAAATCTCCTGCTGGATCTACAAATTTCGGGTTGGTAGTGATATTATTATTGGTTGCTGTAAATGTACCGTCGTTTACTATGGTTACATCATTCGTTCCGTTTGCATAACAGCAATAGTTCAGGGTGGTTGTTCCTCCATTCTTCAGATAAAACTGCTGGCCATTTAACCCAGTGGTGGTAGTATTTCCCCAGACAATGCAGTTGTTGAGAATAGGGGAAGAAGAATTATAATTAGATATCCCGCCACCCTGATAATCTGATGAATTCAATGAAAATACGGAATTGGTGACAGTAGGAGCAGAATAATGGACATTATACATCCCGCCGCCGCCATCATCTGCTGAGTTCAATGAAAATACAGAATTGGTAATGGCAGGAAAAGAATTAGCATAATTACATATCCCTCCACCATATTGAGCTGAATTTGATTGAAATATAACACTAATAATCGATGGAGAATTTTCCCAGTTAATCATCCCACCTCCATGATATGAAGCGAAATTTTCCAGGAAAGCAACATTAATGATTGTTGGAGAACTTTGATAATTATACATCCCGCCTCCCCTGTCATGGTGTTCTGGATTTAGTCCATCCGCATACCCTCCTGTAATCGTGAATCCATCTAAAATGGCAGCAACTGTTAAATTCAGACCTTCCGGGTGAAAAAACACATGGTAGCAGTTGTCGGTATTCACACCTGCACTACCGATATCCCCACTAAGGATGGTCTCATGAGCGCCATCCATACCAAAATCGGTTCGCTGGCTTATGGAATTTTCTGTTCCGGCAAAGCCGCCATAGATTTCCACACCCTCGATCATACAGAAGTGATAGTAACGGGAAGAATTTGTGAGGTCATAGGCATAGCTGGGCTTGTAGGTTCCGGCTGCTACCCATATCTTGTCACCGTTGGCAGCGAGGTTCAGTGCCGCCTGGAACGAGGTGAGTGCATTGGCCCAGTCTGTCCCGCTGTTGCTGCCGGCCGCACCAGCGCTTACATACACGGTATCCGTTAACGGATCTATATCCGATGTCCATTCGTATGCGCCCATGTCGATGGTGTTGTCCTGGATGCGTGCTTCGCCACGGATGTCATGGGTTTCAGAATTATAATCGTTGTTGCCTGTATTCACACACGGCGAGTTGCCGTGGATTCTGCAATCTCCTGCGGGATCGATGAATTTAGGGTTTTTGGTGATATTATTATTGGTAGTCACGAAATTACCACTCATTACATACACATCTCCAGCGCCGTTTGCAAAGCATGAATAATTCATAGTGGTGGTTCCCCCATCCAGGCAAAACTGCTGACCGTTGATCCCAGGAGTGGTAGTATTTCCCCAGACAATGCAGTTTTTAAAGACCGCTGATGAAGACACCCTGCTGTACATCCCGCCGCCCCTGACTGATGCGTTGTTTCCCGAGAATGTAGCGTTGGTGACAGTTGGAGAAGAATAATTGTAATTATACAACCCGCCACCGTGGGCTGTTGAATTGGATAAAAATTCTGCGTTGATAATAATTGGAGAAGAATGATCTTCATTATACATCCCGCCGCCATCTATACTGGCGGAATTCTCCCGGAATGTAACGTTGGTTAAGGTTGGGGAAGAATATTGATCATTTGAAAGCCCGCCGCCTCTTCCGGTCCCGGATCCGGAGCTGTTATTCGATTGAAATGTAACATTGGTGATGGCGGGGGAAGAGTGGTTGTAGTTATGCATTCCGCCGCCAAAACGGTTGGCTTTATTGTCCTGGAATAAAGCATTGGTTATGGTTTGAGAAGAAATAGTGTTATTATTCATCCCACCGCCATCAATACTGGCAAAATTGGAATGAAAGGAAACATAGGCCAGTGTCGCCGCATTTCCCTCAGTATACAGCCCGCCCCCATACTTTGCGGAATTTGCAAGGAATGTAACATGGGTGATTACAGGTGTAGCATTATAGTTAGACATTCCGCCGCCCCTGTCGTAAGGATCACTTCCATTTGCGTTGCCGCCTTTAATGGTAAACCCATCCAGTAAGGCAGTGTTTGTAAGTACATATCCGTTGGGATGATAAAATACATGGTAACAGTTTTCGCTGTTGTTTGTGATGGAAAGGGTGGCGCCCGAACCGGTTACCACGTCATTTCCGTTCAGGTCGCCACTCAGTAAGGTTTCGTTGGCGCCTCCTATACCAAAATCGGTCCGCTGGCTAACGGCGGTTTCCGTTCCGGCAAAGCCGCCGTAGATTCTCACTCCCTCGATCATACGAAAGTGATAGTAACGGGAAGAATTTGTGAGGTCGTAGGCAGAATCCGGCTTGTAGGTGCCGGCTGCCACCCAAATCTGATTTCCGAAGGTTGCAACATCCAGCCCTGCCTGGAACGAGGTGAAGGCATCGTTCCAACTGGTTCCGTCGTTGCTGCCGGTCGCATCATCGTTGACAAAGATAATTTTGACAGCCGGGGTAGTAAAAATGAGTTGGTCTCCGTACCCTGTTCCGGTGGCATTTGCGGCGTAAGCCCTCAGGTAGTAATTGGTTTCAGGGTCAAGGCCGGTTAAGTTGCTAATGAACTCACCATAGCCATAGCCATTGCTGGTCATGCCCAGGTTGCTTTCTGTTGTCGGGTTTTCCGCTGTGTCCCAAACTATGCCACGGCTGGTAACAGGAGCACCTCCGGCATTGATGATTTGCCCTCCCGATATGGCTGAAATAGCTGTTATTCCGGTTACCGGAGAGGTTGAAAGCTCAGGCAAAGTGGGCGTTTCGTTGTAGAGTGCCAGGACATCAGTTTCATTCATGCATAATTCGTAAATACGGACGTCATCCATTTTTCCGTTTAGAACCGTTGTTCCTGTCCTGGAATCACGTCCGATGTAAAAAGGCCCGGCAGGGGTAATGTTTGATCCGCCATCCTGGAAAGTTGCTTTGCGTTGGCCGTTCACATAAATTTCGAACATATCATCGGCCCACCTGATGAAGGTAAGAAAATACCAGGCGTTTGCCGAAACCACATTAGAGGCCGTAAATAAATCTCTTTCGCCATCATTCCAATAAATGCGAAGCCTGAAGCCGGTATGTTTCTCGAAGTTGACATTATGGGGAGTATCGTTACTTCCAAATAAGATACCACGGCTGTCGTCGTTAAAATACACCCAACATGAAAAGGTTAAACACCAGTCAAAAACAGGGGGGCATCCATTGTTTAACTTTACACCCGAGTTGCTGCCGTTGAATGACAAAGCATTGCCCGGGTTCCCATACCTGTCAGTAGTCCAGGTTGTATTCATGTTAGTTCCATGATAATTGTTGCCGGAGTAATCCAGGAAATCGCCGTCAAATGGAAACCAAGCTACAGGGATTGCAGGCTCCTGTGCCAGGATGCCGGCAGATAAGGTCAGCATGCTGAAGATAAGAAGTAAAAAGTTTTTCATAACATTCCTTTTTTTGATGAGTAATTGATGATTTATCGTTTAGCGGTCAATCAGACCAAATAACCCGAAAGTTCACAAGAAAACCAATTGGAATACAATGGTCACAAAAAAGGAAGTTACAGAATAGTGTCAAGCCAGGTGAAGGGTGGGGGCATTCGTATCACTACTTGTTTGCGCCAGCTTGGGAAAGGAAGAGCTCTAACCTCAATTTTTAGACATACCTTGAAAGAACTTAATAATCTTGCCGGAAAGCGTTTTTATAAATTTTGTGTAAAAGTAAAATTTAAAAACGGGCTTTTAACATTCAATCTGCCCCAATTTTCATAAAAAACTATAAATCACTATTGTAAATTAAATTAGCTATGAATATCTATGGTGCTTCTAACAGATTGAAATCGGGACATCTTCCGACAAAACCTAGGGTGTAAACTGGCACTAATTCACACTTTACCTCTGAATTTTTTCCCCGGGTTTTACTATGAAAATTAGAAGAGGCTATCTCAGCCCTGACAGAAATTTGCCGGATTTAGAAACTCAATCCCAGGACATAGAGCAACCATCCCTGCTTTTTTCTACCGTAATGGTCGGGGATGGCTTCGCAATAAAAAACCCCGGGCTGTCTTTCGACAAACCCGGGGTAAAACCTAACTTGTAACCCTCACTTATCTCAGGACGATTTTCCTGAAAATGTTCTGTCCGTAAATTTCGATTTTGACGAAGTAAACACCAGCATGGTCATACGTCAGATCAACATAAGTCTGGCCAGCTTCTGAAGTTTCGGCAACCAACACAACCTGCCCCTGTACATCGGTCACAGTGATTTTGGAACCCGGTTGAAGCCCGGTGATGCTCACCACTCCATCCGAAGGATTGGGAAAGATGATGACCAAACGACCAAAATCAGCGAACCCAACTCCGGTTGAAGATTCAAACCCGGTGATGGCTGAGAGGCCGTTTTCGGTATAAAGGCCGTCGGATTGGGGGAGATTTTGGTCGAAGGTGGGTTCTAAACCTGACAGGTTTCCATAACCTGTCAGGTTTTTGAAGAGAATCATTTCCTCTTCAAAAAACCCATCTTTCTCTGCAGTTGTAGGATCATCGCCAAAAATAGTCAGGTGGTTGGCCTCTTCTCCGATGATGGTTACACCGAAGCAGTTGCCATTTTGATCAAATGCGCCGATGATAGTTCCAACTTCGAGGTCTTTAAGAGCTAAAGGGAGGATTGCGATGGTGTGGGTGGAGGGAGTTGGTGTGATTCCCAAACCTGACAGGTTTTGAAAACCTGTCAGGTTTTTGACCATACCGCTGCTTTTCATCCCTGTAAAATCCACCACGCCGGGGGCTGTCAGTAAAACATAGTAAGCCTTTCCGGACTGCAGGTTTCCGATAGAATTAATACTGTATTGCGGCCAGTAAACACCGATTCCTGCGACATCTTTTGCAATGACAAATCCATTGACGAGCGATAATAAACCTGCAGCATTTGCACCTGAAGGACTGACAACAGGCAGCAGGTTCCAACCCGCATCGAGCGAAACAGTCATGTCCGTTTCAAGTTCACCGGCGATGGGTAATGTACAAGCCGCTGTGGCTTTTACTTTGTACGCTGAGTGGCTAACCCAGTTTCCAATTTGATTGATATTCTCTCCCGGAAAATACATCTGTGTCATGGTTTGGGCAATGATCAGTTCATTGGATATTGGCCCGAAAACATCTTCCATGGCGGGCTGGCTGGGAATGACATAGCTCGAAATTCCACTCCAGCCGGATGGGATGCTGATGGAATGACTGATAATCTCGCCATAACTGAAAACAAAAGGATCTGGAATATTTCCAACCTGCAGTTGGTTCTGGAAAGTCAACGTCTCATTCAAGTCAACAATCCGATTTTCCCCGGCCAGGTATGCCCTGAAAGTCACTGACTCGCCAGATTGCTGATTTGAGCCCACGGTCAGGAATAATATCCCCATCAAATTGGGATCGGGCGACATGACACCCCGGCACTCTTCTCCCACAAAAGCCCCGATGATATCGTTCCCATTTATCGAGATTTCCCCATCCTCATATTCCAATTGTCCGATGATCTGCATGTTGTATTGCAGGAAAGGGTTGGGTTCCCAGTTGGGCGGGCCTAAATAGTGATAATTAAAAATATATGGTTCGGGGATACTTCCAACCTGTAGTTGATTTTCAAATACCAGGGTCTGGTTCAGTTCCACGATTTCATTAGTATTTTGCAGATAGGCTTTGAATGTGATCGTTTCGCCTGACTGACTGTTGGAACCGATCGTCAGGAAAATGATCCCCATAAAGTTCGGATCGGGCGACATCACCCCGCGGCATTCTTCTCCCACAAAAGCTCCGACGAGATCATCTCCGTTGAGCGAAAAGGTTTCATCTTCGTATTGTAATTTCCCGATCACCTGCATATTGTATTGCAGGTTTGGATTGGGTTCCCAGTTGGGCGGACCGCCTGAAAGGGTTGTAAAGGTTAGCTGCTCTCCATAAGCAGTTCCAACGCTGTTTGTAGCATAAGCCCTGACAAAATAATCCGTTGCAGGGGTGAGTTCGGCAAGCTCACTCACCCATGCGCCGAATCCGGTTCCATCGAAAGTTATTCCTTCGTTGGTTTCGATGGTTGGATTTTGTGTTGTACCCCAAACCACGCCGCGGGCAGTGACTTCAGCACCTCCGTCATTTGTGACATTTCCACCTGAGATAGCGCCGGTTTGGGTGATTTGCTCAACAGGTGCCGTGGTAACCGTTGGAACCGAAACGACTGTTTCCTCCTCCGTAATGAATGATTCCGGACCAGCCCAAATGCTGTAATTCCCTCCGCTGCATATCGCACGCACATAAACATCATAGCTGGTAGCCGGCAAAAGTCCATCAAGCAGATAGCCCGTAACCGGCAAGTCTTCGATCAGGTTACCTGAAACCATTGGATCAAATCCCGCTTCCCCCCATAAAATATCCCAGGTTGTTTCGTTTCCACCCGGATTCCAGGTGATCATGGCAGAGGTAGTTGTGATATCGGTGGCATTCAATGCGGTCGGCGGAGGACAATCGGGAAGTGCCTCTATTTCAAATTCGTCATTATATACAATACTCCAATTGTTCCGGTCGTCGCGGGCTCGGATAAATAACTGATGTGCTCCGGCGGGCAATTCACCTGGGTAAACAATAAAAGATTTTTCCACAGTTGTAGCCTGCTCAACACTAACCGGAATTCCATTTCCAACACCTGGATCATCATCAATAAAGTACTCCATTTGATTGATTACCACAGGATCGTCAGGCACGTACAACTTTACAAAAGGGCGGTACTGAACATGACCCCATTTCCCGTTGTCATCTTTTGCGCGGAAAAAGAGCGTATGCCATCCCTGTGAGAGGTTTTCCAGCGGGATTACAAATTCAATCTCCGTTGTTTGTTGAGGGTCGGTAGGAAATTGAAATCCTGCGCCATAACCAGGATCATGATCAAAGAAATATTCTGCCTGTACGACCAAAGGCTTTGGATCGAAACCATATTTTCCAACAAGAAAAGGCTTGTAAATGGTTGTACTCCATCTTCCGTTGTTGTCTTTTACCCTGATAAACAGCGTATGCAAACCATCAGCAAGTCCGGATGGGTTGACATTAAAACTTACCTCCGCATTTTCATTTTTCGCAAACGATACCAACGTTCCATTTCCATAACCCGGATCATCGTCAACGAAATATTCGGCAAAAATGATTTCCTGTGAAAACCCCGCAGCATAAATCAACCAGACGCAAAACAAAAATAGTAAGCGTTTCATGGCGGTTAGTTTTGGGATTTTACTTTAATCGTTACCGGAAGACCTGTAGTTGTTGATCCCGAAATGGGCACAATCGCCTCATAAATATGAGGAACAGGCGCCATGCCTGATAAAACATAGGGTGACGGCCCGCCAAACATCCCGCAATCCAGGCCGTTTTCTCCGGCGCCCACTGCAGCACCCTCCGGGTCCAACTGCCATTTGCCGTCAGTGCTGTAACCCAGACTGCCATTATAATCAATGAAAACGCCGACCGGATTGACGTTAGCAATATTTCCCGGCCCCGGGGGATCAGGTGGAGTTATGCCTCCGTGCAATACTCCATTCACCAGATTGTAGGCTACATAATTTCCTGTTCCAAAATCAAAACCAAAAGGGTAGGTATTCGTATTTTGATAAATAATATTGTTTTTTATTTGGGAGTAGCTGGCTGCGACAGATGTTTTTACTACATTGTTGATGATTGTACCGGAGCTAAGTTCATTAAGATAAATTGTTGTAAAAATAAAATTATTGGCAACCAACACATTGTTTGCTCCGAAACCTGCTGTCGTCCGGATATCGTAGGCAAAATTCTGTATTATTGCTATGTTGTTGATGTTGTAGGCGCCGAAAAGAATACGGTCGCGGTCGCCCTGAAAATAGTTTCTGGCAATGACCACGTTTGAGACGTTAATGATGATACCCATATATCCAGAACCATTATAGAACATCTGCAATCCATAAATTTCTGTTCCTTCGGCGCCGGGATTTAAAGTAATTGCGCGAAACCTGGCATACGCCGGATTGGCCTGGGTCGAATCGTTTTCATTTAAAAAATATCCGGGGCCGATCACTATAAGTTTTTTGCTGATGGTTACCAGTCCATAATGGTTATCCAACCCATTACCCTCCACATAAATCGTGTCGCCGGGCGAAGCTGCATCGTGCGCTGCCTCAAAAGTTGCAAAATCAGCCTGGATAGCCGGGTTATTATTTACTCTCCAACTGGTGGCATTTGCTCCCAACCAGCAAAAGCACAGTAAAGGAATGATTAAGTTTTTCATTTTCGTAAAAATTTAAGTGTTATTGATTTTTTTTGTGAATTTTGATTTGTTTTGCCACGAAGGCCCGAAGGCGCTGAGTTGCTCCTGGAGTAAGTTCGCTATTCTTTGTGTCTTCGCTCCTTTGTGGCATTTTTCTATTGTTAAATTTGGCTTATTGACTAATAATGAGTTTCCCATTCTTCTGCAACGCCTCGCCGGCAATGAATACCTCCATCCGGAAGAAATAAACCCCCGGCGATAGGTTATTCCGCTGGATCGTTGCGGTGTGCAATCCCGGAATTTTCTGTTCATCCATGACGATACCCAGCATTTGCCCGCGACTGTTGTAAAGGCTTAACCTGACTTGTGCCGGGCCATTCAGCCGGTAGGAAATTTCAGTGGTTTCTTTAAAAGGATTGGGGAATGGCTCGCCAATGTAAATGCCTTCGGCAATGCTTTCTGCAGTTCCGGTGAAT